>JBPCUG010000090.1:0-4590 GCA_051011275.1 Cyclobacteriaceae bacterium
ACTCATTTATAAGGTCAATATATCTATTTAACGGATAATTTTCTAAATTGGAAACCAACCAAATCGGGTCTGCAGTTGAGAACAGGTATTTTTGTATTATCCCTATTTTTCGTGGTTTGGTGCTTCGTATCAGCCAGATGGTACGTTTGTGGTATAAAACAGCTGTGTGAAGATAGCGCTGAAAGAACATCACCATTTGTTCAAGACGCAACATCGGGAGGAAATAAGCCCACCCAATTATCAAACGAACCAATCCAGTTTGCATGGTCAGATCAGGCCATAATCATAAATGAAGGCCTTTTGAATTGGAAAGATTCTATCTTTACTCTGTTCGAAGGAAGCGGCCCGGGAAGGCTGGTAATCTCGGGATTGTACTACCCAAATGAAGAAAACAATAGTGAGGATGAGAATTTGGGTTTAGCTCGAGCCCATGCGGCAGCAGAGTGGTTGATGCAGGAAGGGTTTAGTTATCCAATTGATCTAAAATCTTCCCTTAAGCAAGACGAGACTACTGCCAAAGGGCAAAACGTTGGTATAGCGTTTGAAATTGTTCAAGATGAGCAAATTGACTTGTCTAATGAGGAGATCGTGGCAGCAACTCCCGATCTGATCGAAAAGGTTGAAAAAAAGCCAAAATCTAAGTCCATTGAAACAACTGCTACTCTAGCGAAGAAGGGTCGGTTTTTATTTTCATCAACAACTTTGGCAGATGAGACTGAGCTAGATCGAAAGGTTCGAGCTATTGCCAGACAAATAAAACCTGTAAATGGAAACCTATTGGTTATTGGTCATTCGGTGAAATCTGGGGATGATCTAGCTGACAAAAAGGCTGGTTTGAAGCTGGCATCGTTGGTTAGTGAGCTACTAGTAAGTCAAGGAATTGCGGATGTTAAAATACTTACCGAGTCCGAAGGATCAGAACAGGCAAGTGGAGGGCGCTATAGTAATAGAGTAGAAGTTATTGTTCAATAATTTACCGATATGATAGAAGCAATTTTACAGATACTGATCATGTTGCTAGTAGCCTTTCTATTGGGTTTTGCCATTGCTTGGTTATGGCGACAAAGTGCTATTAATCTCGTAGGTAAGGAGATAGCCACTCATCGCAAAAGGCTTGCCGATACCAACCAGTCTCTTGAGGAGATGAGGGATACGAATGAGTCTTTGCAAGACCAGCTTGACCAAAAAGCTCAAAGTGGTAATGTAGACTACAGAGCGCTCAGAGCGGAATTGGCTAAAGTTAAACAGTTGAACTTATCCCTGAACAATCAGAATGACGAGCTACAAAAGCAAAGCAATTTGCTTCAAGATCAATTGGTGGACATAAAGAAAGATACCTCTGCCTCCAATACGCATCAACAACTTAGTGCCGCTTTGTCCCGGCTGGAGTCACGAAATAAGATGTTGGAAGGCAATGTTAAAGACTTAGAGGAACGAAATCAGTGGCTGATGGACCATCGATCCGAGACTGAGGAAAAAGAATCGGTGCCTGAAAAAGAGATGGATGAAATTGCATCAGAAGATCCTGAATTAGAAAAATATACTAATGCCTTTCCTGAAGTACCAACCGCAAGCGAACCTAGCTCATCATTTACCGCCTCTGTGGGTATTAAGGAAGCGGATGTAAGTGAGAAAGACGACTTGAAAAAGATCCATGGGGTGGGTCCGTATATTGAGCAAAAACTAAACGCTATAGGCATATACACCTATGAGCAGATATCGGTACTGGATAGTGAACAAATAAAAAAAGTTACCGAGGCCATTGAGTTTTTCCCTGGTCGTATCGAAAGAGACGACTGGATGAGTCAGGCTAGATCCTTGATGTCAACTGATTACAACTGATAATACCGAAAGCGCGTTTTCCAGATCATCGATCAGGTCTTTGCTATCTTCAATACCAACTGATAGGCGTAACAAACCATCTGAGATACCCGCTGCTTTGCGATCCTGGGGCGACATTTTAACGTGTGATGTTCGCATCGGAGAACAAATAGTACTTTCTACTCCACCAAGGCTTACTGCGCAGGAGATCAATTGAAGCTTGTCTAAAAACTCGACCACCTCTTGATCGCTCCGGTCTAACTCAAATGATAGCATGCCGCCAAACCCACTCATTTGTCGTCGAGCAACATCATGATTTGGATGGCTGGGGAGACCCGGATAGTTGACCTGTTGAATTTGTGGGTGTGCATTAAGCAGCTGGGCTATTGCGAGGGCCGTCTCATTTTGGCGACTTACTCTTAGAGATAGGGTCTTCAAACTTCGCTCAATCAAGTAGCAAGTATTGGCATCCAAACTACCTCCGAAATTAATGGCGCAGGTATGCATGCCTTCATAAAACTGTCGAGAAGTGACCACTGCCCCGAAGGTTACATCGCTGTGTCCACTGAGGTACTTAGTGCCACTATGTAAAACGAAATCGAAACCATAACTGATCGGATTTTGGTTAATGGGTGAAGCAAACGTATTGTCAATCAATGAGATCAAATTATTCTTTTTGGCGAAACCAGCAACAAGTTCCAGGTCCACAATTTCTAGCAGCGGATTAGATGGGGTTTCCACGTAAATCACTTTGGTATTCTCTCGCAAAGTAGAACCAAGACTATCTAGATCAGTACTGAGCACATAAGAGCAATCAACTTTCCATTTCTTTAGTTGTGTTTCTATAAAGTAATGTGTGCCTCCATAAATTCCTTTTTGCAAGATTATGTGATCTCCAGGTTTTAGAATTGACATCAAAGCTGTACTAATGGCGGCCATGCCGGAGCTAAAGACCATAGCTGCCTCGCCCTGTTCCAGCACCTTTAGTTTGTCCACCACAGCATCTTGATTGGGCGTATTGAAATATCGGGGATAAGCAGTTGCGCCCTCACCCCGATAATCGAAAGCTGAAGAAGTAAAAACAGGACTATTTAGCCCAGGAACCAATGGATCGCGGTAAGTTCCGGCATGTACACAGGCAGTTGCTTTGTCTATTTCTTTTTTCATTTCAGTAACTTGTCAAGTACACGATTTGCAATACAAACAACCACTCGAGCTTCTTATGGGAACACGTTTGGTCTTGCAGTTCGATTAGTAAAGTTATTAAATTACGAAAATTTAGGGCGCTGCCAGATACTTGGCATATATTAACTGTCGTCAGTCTTAAAAGCTAAGGGTGGAATGAGCAACACTACTCTAGTACCTGTGCCTTCTTCACTTACCAAGGTAACTCTCCCGTTTAGTTTACCGACTGCGTTTTTTACCATGTACAATCCAAGGCCTGAGCCCTTAGAAGATTCTGTACCCCGATAGAACATTTCAAATACCCGATGTTTGTGTTTTTTTTCAATCCCAATTCCATTATCAGTAACTATTATTTTAATAGAAGGTTCAGCATCGAAGATCTCTACTTTGACCCAGCTAGAGACCTCTTTCTTATGGCGATAATCAATGGAGTTGATCAACAAATTTTGTAAGATTGAGCGTATTAAGCTAATATCACTATGAAAGGGGGTTAGGTTATTATTGTTTACCAATACCTCAACATGTGTAGCGCCTTCCACTAAATCTAGATTATCTAAGATATGGGCCATAATCTGATCGAAATCGACTATTTGAGCTTGTAAGTGGTCCTTCTTTAATTCCGCAACTTCGATGAGCTCAAGTATTTTCCTTTGCAATTTTCCACTACTAACCTTTACACGGCTGAATAATTCCAACGATTCAGGATCTTTGACTTGAAGTTGAGCAAGTTCGGCTAATCCCAAAATTGAAGCCAACGGCCCCTGAATATCGTGAGAAGCGCGGTATAAAAATGTTCTCAGTTCGTTATTGGTTTTTTGTAACTCTAAGTCCACTTTAGCCAAGTTCATGTGCTTGGTTTTAATTGACGACTCAAATTTACTGCGCTCCAATCGATAGTTATTCATCCAGGTTCGGGTTATGTGGTAAATGAGGAATCCGAGTACTTGCACTAGAAGAAAAATGATCCAATGTACCAGTTTGATACTGCTCAAATATATAGGCAATGTTGTGGGCTTGAGAGCTTGTCCACTGAAGTAATTAAGTAACAGAAGCAAGGAAATAATTACAAGGAAAACTACTGATACAAAGGCAAGCACTTTCATTTCTCCAGGAAAGCTCCATTTGTCAGCGTCCAGCTCAAGGCCTGATCTAACTATTTGCCTAAGTTTGTTTGATAATAGAATAAGCAAACCGGAACCCAAGACCGTTTGAAAAAAAAGGGCAATCCACCAGCTTTCCCAAGCCAATATCAAGGCTTCGGAGTCAGAACTCCAGCCCCAAACGATAGCAGCCAATGAAGCCCAAGTGGCGGCTAAGAAGCTGACAAAAATATAGAAAACGACTGATGGTAATGAGATGAACTTGTAATCGATAGAAATAGTTTGATAGCACAGGGAAAAGAGTGCCAGCGCCAATAGAAATGGAATCGTAAAAAGTGGCATTTGTAGCCAACTCAAATCTAGAAAGAAACTCAAAAAGATTGAACTTATGCCATAGGAAATCAAGCCCCAGCCCAGTCCAATAGTAAGCGTAAATAAGACCGCCAAAATAAAGGAAGGGAAAAGTGGTAGCGTAAGCGATAGG
>JBPCUG010000091.1:0-2588 GCA_051011275.1 Cyclobacteriaceae bacterium
CTTTACGCCTTTCTATTCTTTTCTAAGTTCTTTTCTTCCGGCAGGTTTGGCTATAATTTTGATGACAATTATAGTGCGTTTGGCGATGTCGCCCGTAACTTATAAATCGTATTTGTCACAGGCCAAGATGAAGGTCTTAAAGCCCGAGATTACCGAGTTGGGCGAAAAGTATAAAGACAATGCCATGAAAAAGCAGCAGGAGACCATGAAGCTTTATGGCAAGGCTGGTGTGAGCCCAATGAGTGGTTGTATACCGGCGCTGTTACAAATGCCTATTTTCTATGCCCTGTTCATGTTTTTCCCTACTTCTTTTGCGCTTCGACAAAAATCTTTTTTGTGGGCCGAAGATCTCTCGTCGTACGATACTGTTTTGGAGCTCCCGTTCAACATTCCCTTTTATGGAGATCATGTGAGCCTATTTCCGATTCTGGCTTCCGTTGCTATTTTCTTTTATATGATGATGACCACCGGGGCACAGAACATGCCCCAACAGCCGGGCATGCCCAATATGAAATTCATCATGTATCTAATGCCCTTTATGATGTTGGTTTTCTTCAACAATTATGCAAGTGGACTGAGTTTGTATTACTTCATTTCCAACTTGATTACAATTGGTATTATGCTGGTCATCAAAAACATTATTCTCGACAATGACAAGATTCATGCCCAGATACAAGAGAACAAGAAGAAACCAAAAAAGGAGAACAAGTTTCAGCGCAAGATGCGCGAAATGATGGAGCAGGCCGAGGAACAGAAAAAGGCCGGTAGAAGATAGTACTTTTAAGAATATATCGTAAGAAGCCTCCTATTCGTTTAGGAGGCTTTTTTCGTTACAGCTAATTTTTGCGCATTTCATCGATAATAATATCAATACTAAGACGTTATGATAAAACTATTTAGAACTTTATGCATCACAAAACCATTAATTTTAGTTGCGATTTTAACAAAATTCGTTTTTAAATGATATAGACTATTACGCTGATAATTCTTCTTTCCGCTTAGTATATCAAAATTCACGGACTCGTTTACGTTGTATCTCCTTTTATTGGTTATTGATTCATAAGGTTCCCCAATATCTTACCGATTCAATGAATCGATCTATTGTTGTTATGGTAAAGTTATAACTAACCAAAAAAACTTTACCAAAGATGAATACCGTCCAGAGTCTAATTCAGAAATCCTTTTTCTCAAAAAATCGCCAGTCTCTAACAATAAAGTTGGGCCAAGGTTTTTTGTTTTTCTTGTTCGCCTTTTTTTCGTTTTCCTTTTCTGGTCAAGCCCAGCAAACTGATTTGCGTGATAATCCGGCATACGAAGACGGAAAGTGCCCCGCCAATGATATTCAGATTCTTGGTGCCAGAATTGAAACCGGATCACCATGTAATGATTGTCAGCCAGGAGATTTAATAACGGCTGATCTGATTATTACTATACATCATAACACTAATAGTCCTAATAGATTTTTGGCTGTTATGGCAGATCTAACGGAATCACCACCTGGAGGTGTCGCAACTACCGGGGATTTTCTTGAATGTTCAGGACCAGTTGCAAAATCTTCGGATGAGATCGCGGGTCAACAAGATTTGAATTTTGGCCAAATTACGTTTACCTGTGGTAGTGAACTCGTTTTGGATGACATACTTTTGGTCTGGACTGCGGCCAATGGATCTTGCCCGTTGACCTTAGCTAATAATCCCAATGGGAAATATTGTTACGATAATCCTATAATAAATATAGTACCTCCTTTAAATGCAATGGCCTCGGCATCATGTTCTTCTGGAAATAATGTTGACATTGATCTTACGGTACAGGGTGGCACGATGCCTTTTACATATTCTTGGAGCAATGGGGCGACCACTGAAGATTTGACCAACGTTGCTCCAGGGACTTACAGTGTGACAGCAATGGACGCCGATGGTTGTCCTGCATCCACAAGCATTACTGTAGGACCGGTTTTGACTGCAACGGCTGCACCAACAGATGTAATGTGTTTTGGAGATGCCACAGGCGCTATAGATTTAAGCGTGACAGGAGGTGTCCCCCCCTATATGTATTCATGGGATAATGGTGCTACCACAGAAGATCTGTCCGGCTTAACAGCAGGAACCTATATAGTGACCGTTACCGATAACATTGGTTGCGAGATAACAGAAAGCATCATGATTAATGGCCCCCCCGAATTAACATGTAGCGCTGTCCAAGATAGCCCAGCTAGCAGCGGTAATAGTGATGGGGTAGCTACGGTAACTCCGAATGGAGGCACCCCGGGCTATACCTATTTATGGGATAATGGAGAGACAACACAACAAGCCACAGGACTAAATGCCGGCCTACATACCGTAACGGTAACCGACGCCAATGGTTGTGAAACAACCTGCCAGGTAACTATTCAGGAGTTGGACCCTCTTGAGTGTACCGTAGCTCTAGGTAGCGATGTATTATGTAATGGAGAAAATAACGGAAGTGCTACGGTAACTCCTACGGGGGGTGTTGCGCCCTTTAGCTATGCCTGGGACAATGGGGAAGCTACCCCAACAGCCACCATGCTTAATGCCGGAGTGCATACGGTCACAGTGACAGATGCCAAT
>JBPCUG010000092.1:0-3113 GCA_051011275.1 Cyclobacteriaceae bacterium
GGATCTAAATCCCCAAGTCGGGCTTTGCGAATTAGGGTCATTGGTGTTAGGCGATCTTACAGGTCCACACCGGGCGCTTGGCGTGATTCACCACATCTTCGGCAATGCTTCCGCTCAACAAATGCATTAGTCCAGTCCGGCCATGAGTAGCTAGCGCGATCATATCCATGTCATTGTCTTCAGCGAAGTAAATAATACCATCCTCTTCATCGCGGCTGCTATAGATATGCATACTGTAATTTTCAAGGCCATGTCTATCAGCAAACCCTTTCATAGCTTTTTTGATCTCGCGGTCGGACTGAAATTCATAAGGGGTATTGACTTTAACTAAGTGAAGTTGTGCACCAAGTAATGCCTGTAGTTTTTTCAACCGATCAGCCACCTGAGGCGTATCTTTTTCGAAAGCTCCAGCAAAAACAATACTTTTAAGTCCCTCCAAAGATGCAGGAGATTTTACGGTGATCACGGGGCAATCCGCTCTCCTTACCACGATTTCAGCATTCGAGCCAACAAAGGTTTCCTCCAGTCCACTTACTCCTTTTGATCCCATCACCACCAAATCTACATTGTGCTCGGCAATATCTCGTGCAATACGACTATAAGGGCTGCCCACATCAACGTCGGTGGAGATCTGGTCATAGCCTGCTGCTTGGGCTGTAGTATGCAGGTCCTGTTTGGCTTTCTGCATCAATTTAAGCGTATAGATATCATCAATTCCTGAATCGGCGTCGCCTCCGGTAGTAGAAAAGGAAGCACCACCTGTGGACTCAATTACATGGAGCAGCTTTATTTCGGCATTATTTTTCTTGGCTATTTCCACTGCCAGCTTTAATGCGTGGCTTGCTTCTTGCGAAAAATCTGTAGGTACTAGGATGGTATTCATTCCGATCTGAGCTTTAGTTATTGACGATAGTTCGCCCACAATTTAACAAATAAATGATAAAAGGTGAGTTAATTATGGTCAAAGAAAGAGGGCTTTAAGGCTAAGCTGCAAACCGGGATTTGGCTGGAAGTAGTCTAAGTAATTACTTGCGCCTGAAGGATGGCAAACCAGGGAAAACGATTCCCGATGATAGACTTCAAGATACCAAAATCTTCCAGCTACAAGTTTTACTTTTTCAATACAAACTCTACCCTCCGATTATTAGCTTTTTCCTCCGCAGTGGCATTGCCATTCAATGGGACAGTTTCTCCACGACCGATTGCCTCAAGCCGTTCATTGGAGACACCTTTCTCTGTCAGGGCCTGCCTCACAGCCTCTGCTCTTTTTTGAGAAAGCTCCAAATTGTAAGTGTCCTCACCATCGCTATCGGTATGGCCTTCTATAATGAAGTTCCATTCCGGATTATCCTCCAGTACCTCCACCATTTTCTTGATCACTCCGGCAGATTGAGGTTTAATAGTCGCTTGGTTGACATCAAATAAAATCCCATGGGTCACGTACTTTCCATCGGCCATTATGCGATCATACAATTTATTTCCTCCCTTAGCTATTTTTACATTCTTAATAGCCAAAATTTTATCTTCAGCATTTATTCCTTCGCTCTCGGAGTTGTGGAAGTCGCCATCCAAGTACAAATTTTTAGGCGTGATTTCTAGGTTAGGTATGTTAAGTACTTTAATTTCATTTATATAAAATTTCAATGCTCGTTTATTAAAAGATAATGCGCAATGGTACCACCCGGGAAGTAGAGGTAATTTTATACCATCTCTTTTATAGGCAGATCCCAAGCGCACATTTCCTTCCCGACTTCTAAAGGTCATATAGATAGTTTCGGCGCGAGCTCCCTCTTTTAATCTAATCTTCAAATTAGTCCAACTATTTGTTGGGATCACACCTTTATCTAGGTAGAGATCGAATTCAAAGGTGAAGACATCTGGCAAATAGTTTTCTTGTTTAAACAAAGGTTCTATGGTGGTGCCGCTACTATTTTGAAGCAGTACAATCTTTTCTCCTCCTAGTTTAGCTACCTCAGCACTTCCCTTCACTAAATCCCATCTGGAAGGGAACTCACCCATCTCCTCAGTTTTTTGATCATCCCAAAACATTACTTGGTCTCCGGGAACAAAATCATACTTTGTCCACACTTCTAATAGGGACTGACTATTGCTGGATACAGTGGTTTGTGTAGTTGTGTCTGACTGGTCAGCCGTTTGCGTTGTTTCTCGGTTCTCTGGTGAGCTGTCCTCATCACCCTTAGGCTTTTTTTTCACCCCATCTTCAACCTCATCCAAACCTTGATCGATGGTTTTATCTATTTTTCTTTCTGCTCGATTTTCCACTTTTCGTTCCACTTTTCTTTTTAGCCTGTCCAATATTTGGGCCTGAGCCGATATGCTAGTAAATGAAATCGCGACTGTGGTAATTATAGTGAGTGATATCTTTATCATAATATTTGGGAGGTTAGCCTTAAATAAATTTAAAGAATACCGCTTTGGGAAAGCTACCGTTTGAGAATTGTGAGCTATTTTTTGAGGATTAGGTAGGAGGCAATGAGAATTGCTAGGCTAGACCAATTTATCAAAGTACTCCCAAAGCAGTGATTTCTTACTTTGAGCAACCGGCACCTCAGTGGTGTCGGAAAGGAGTAGGCTATCTTCTCTTTTATTGTAGGACCTGGCGTGTTCGAGGTTTACCAAATGAGATTGATGCACTCTCAGAAAGCCGTAGTCGTTCAGCTTCTGGTCAAATTCTTTTAAAGATTTTGAGATCAAGATCTTGCGGCCATCTGCGATGAAGAACAACGTATAATTGTTATCCGACTGAGCTTGTATGATATCTCTCAATGGCACCACATGAACTGCCTCAGCATTTTTAAGCACCAACTTTTTGTCGTTATTATTTTGGGACTCAAAATTATACCGAAAAGCTTCTAAAAGTTGGTGATGATTTTCCTTATCAATTTCACTAAGGGCCTTTTCAACAGAAGTAATAAACTGGGAAGGAGTATAAGGTTTAAGCAGGTAGTCCAAGGCACTAAACTTAAAAGCTTCGATGGCATATTTACTAAAAGCGGTAGTGAATATGATCTTGAAACCTGGTGCTGGAATTTTTCTTAACAAATCGAATGCTGTACCATCGGGCAGATTGATATCCAGGATGACCATTTGAG
>JBPCUG010000093.1:0-3045 GCA_051011275.1 Cyclobacteriaceae bacterium
TGATTGCATATGCTGATATCAAATCCCTCTGGGACAGTTTCATCGGTATCCTTGGCCTCTTTGGCGGAGCTATGTGCGGTTTATTTATGTTAGGCATTTTTACCACCCGAGCAAATGGTAAAGGCGCCGTTATTGGTGCAATTGCCGGAGCTGTATGTTTATGGTTAGTTCAACAATATACTGAAGTTAGTTTTTTACTCTATGCCACTGTAGGTATTGTGGCTACATTTGTTATTGGGTATGTGGTTAGTTTGTTGTTTTCAGGAAGTTCGAAATCAATAGAGGGACTTACTGTCTATAAGGTAAGATAAACATTCAACGAAGCATCCCATTTATACCGCATTCGTTAATTTTAAAGGAGCTTTAATTTCTCGGCCAATATGATAAGCTATTATTTCAAAATGATTTTTCGTCACCTGCGAAGGCAAAAGTTCTTTTCGTTAATGAACATTGTTGGCTTAGCCATTGGCCTGGGGATCACTTTTTACATAGCTCTTTTCATTATAAGTGAATTGAGTTACGAAAACATGCATTCTAAAGCCGACCGTACTTTTCGGGTGTCCATGCATGTACAAGATGATAACTACGATACGCACTGGGCTAGAGTGAATCGCGATTGGGTTAAGAACATGGCAATAGACATTCCTGAGATTAAGCACCTCATCAGATTTCAAGACTACTACCCCCGCCTTACTCAAGTAGGAACTGACAATTACAAAATAAGCCATGCCTATTCTGTAGACAGTATGGTTTTTGAAATATTTGATTTCAACCTTCTACTTGGGGATCCTAAAACAGCGCTGGCACAGCCTTTTTCAGTTGTACTTACCCAGAAGATGGCCAGGACTTTTTTTGGTGACCAGGACCCGATGGGGGAAGAGATTTCGATCATTAGTACTTATGGCTCAAAGAAAGAAATATTTATGGTTACAGGGGTGATGGAGGACATACCTTCCAACACGCATTTACCAGTAAACCTGCTTACTTCGTTTTCATCTGAAGAGGAAAGAACCGGCTGGGCTTATACCTATGTACTATTGCAGAAAAATTCGGATTTGCCTTCTCTGGAAGGCAAGATCTCAGAGTTCATCCAAAGAAAGGCCACTGACGAGGATGTGGCCACAGTTAAGTTGCCCTTGCAAAACATTAAGACCATACATTTGAATTCTGACTTGGCCAGAGAGATTAAGCTTAACGGAAAGAAATCACATTTGTGGTTATTTGGCATTGCCGGTTTGATTGTTTTGATCATGTCCGCTATTAATTTCATTAATTTAAACGCGGCCCAGTCATTGAGGAAGTTGCCAGAGATTGGAGTAAGGAAAGTGCTTGGCTCTGCCAGACGCAACCTGGTTCTTTTTTTCTTTTTAGAATCAGGTATTATGTGCTTGATAGGTGGTATGCTAGCCATCGCGTTTGTGGTGGTATCTATCCCATTGTTTCGTGAATTCACTCCCATTGCATTTTCAGTGGTTCCTCTCGGGGCTATTGCAGGAATAGTGATGATCATTATTGCTCTATTGGCTGGTATTTTTCCTGCACTTGTTCTAACTGACCAACCGGTTGTTTCATCGATAACAGGCTCCGTTTTCTTTGGGTCCTCAAGAAATACCATTAGTCCTAAAAATCTATTGGTTGCCTTACAGCTGATTCTTTGTATTACTTTGATAAGCTGCACTTTGATCACCCGGTCTCAATTCCAATTCCTCACTGAGAAAAAATTAGGATTTGACAAGGAACAGGTACTAGCAGTTTTAGATCTAACAGACTCCGTGAAAAACAAATACAACTTATTTAAGGAGCAGCTGAGCAAGCTGTCTTTCGTAAGAGGTGTAACTGCTGCCATGCAGGTGCCATCAACAGCAATTAGAGATAACGGTCCAATTTATGCTGAAGGTATGACCTATGAAACCCAGCCGGTCATAGACGTTCAGGTAGTAGATGAGGACTTCATAGAAGTTATGGGGATTAAGTTACTTGCCGGACGAAATTTCCATAAGGTGAAAAATCCGGACGTACCTAGAGAAGATTTGCTAGACTATCTTCAGACCCAGCCAAGAGAATACATCGTTAATCAAATGGCACTTGATGTAGTCGGCTGGAAGACACCAGAAGAAGCGCTGGGTAGGCAATTTAGCTGGGGTAATGGAGCGGTTCAGTTGCAGCGTGGACCGATAGTAGGAGTGATAGAGGACTTTCATCAAGAGAGCCTTAAAAATAGCATTGAGCCATTGGTGATGCTGATTGAACCAAGTTGGACCAACAATATTTTGATAAAACTATCAGGTGAGAATATGAGCGAACAGGTTGCTGCGATCGAGGATATTTGGGGTGATCATTTTCCCGAATTTCATATGGACTATGCTTTTGTTGATGAGCTGTATCAAAAGATCTATGAAACTGAACAAAAGCAGCTTCAGTTGATTTATGTCTTTTCCGCCTTGGCTATTTTCATCGCTTTTTTGGGAATATTTGGATTGTTTTCCTACGCTTTGAAAACAAGGGAAAAGGAATTGGCTATAAGAAAAGTATTGGGCGCCAGTTTATCATCCATTACTTTATTACTCAGCAAGCACTTTTTATATCTGGCTTTAATTGGAATATGTATTGCATTACCTTTGACCTGGTACGTCATGGAAAAATGGCTGGAAAACTTCGTCTATCGAGTTGATATCGACTTAGTAAACTTCTTAATAGCCATGGGACTGACGATCGTCACACTTTTGATCACCGTGTCATTACAAATTAAAAGGATAGGTCAGAACAACCCGGCTAGCATTCTTAGATCAGATTGAAATGAGAACTAAGCTTTACCACTACTACCAAAAATGTCCATCTGCTCACCCACAACTTTGACTACCGCCTGCCTCACCTTCTGTATCATTAATGGATAGTCATCATATGTGTCTCCAGCTCCGACTATGTAGTTGGAGGTGGCAGCCAGTGCAACTTGCGACATGCCGGTAAAAAAGTTGATCTTGGAGATTCCCAAGCTAATGGAATGCTTAAAATCCTCTTCAGAAATTCCCGAGCCGCCATGAAGCA
>JBPCUG010000094.1:0-9460 GCA_051011275.1 Cyclobacteriaceae bacterium
TCTTTACCCCCCTTTGCGATATTTCCTAAACCAAGCCAATATATGATCAACCTTCGTGATCAATTGACTGGGCCGATTTGAGATATTATGATAGGAACCGGGAACCTCCACCAACGCGGTTTCGATCTTTCGAATTTTTAAAGCATGGTATAGCTGCTTTGCTTCTGAAAGTGGCGTTCGCAAATCGGAAGTACCCACCATCACCAGCGTGGGTGTTTGGATATTGCCAACCAAAGAGATGGGAGAGAATTTCATGTAGGCCTCAATGTTTTCCCAGGGCTGACCTGGATAACGATAGTTAGCATAGTAATAGTAATTATCTGCAGTAAGGGTCTTGCTGATCCAGTTCATAACCGGTTTTATAACTGCTGCTGATCTAAACCGATTGTTCTTACCAATGATCCAGGAGGTCATGATCCCTCCGGCGCTACCACCAGTGACAAATAAGCTGTCTTCAGAAATATAGCCCTTGGCAATCATTGCATCCACACCATCCATTACATCATCATAGTCGTTCCCTGGATAGTTGTGATAAAGGAGGTTGCCAAATTTTTCACCATAGCTCGTACTGCCTCTAGGGTTGGGATAAAATACTACATGGCCATCAGCGGCCATTAATTGCATTTCAGGTGAGAACCGGTCGCCATAGTTGGATATAGGTCCGCCATGATTTTCTACCAACAGGGGATATTTTTTACTGTCATCAAAGGCAGGTGGCTTCACTATCCATCCTTGAATTTCTAGCTGATCAACTGACGACCTATACCAAACTTCTTCCACTTGGCCGAGCTTTCGGTAACTTAGAATATCTTGGTTCAGATTTGTGATCAAGTTGGTTTTTCCATCCCTCTTGATTATCGCCAACTCAGATGGATGGTAGGGAGTCGTATGCGTAGATGCAATGTTTGAATTACTGGAAACAGTATAGCTACCTCCACCATAAGGACGACCCATGGAGGTGCCCCCTAAATTCTCTGCTACCAATCTGCTTTTACCAGAAAGGGTCGAATGTCCAATTTTAGTATTTCCATGATTGTCATATTGGTAGTAAAAACCTGTCCCTTTTATATCCCAAACAGGATTTGTAATGCTTCGATCCAGGCTAGTGGGGATCTCTTGCTTACCGGAGCCATCAAGATTCATCACATACACCTTGGTGGTTTGATAAGTTTGCACCATGTCATCGTACCCTACATAAAGAATTCTTTTTCCATCTGGCGATAGGGCAGGGCTGTGATCGGGGCCATTGCGATGGGTTAGTGCCACTGGTTCACCACCCATCAATGATATTTTGTAGATCTCAGAGTTCCGATAATCGTATTCCCAGTCTTCTTTAATATTACTGGTGAAAATCAGAGCGTTGCTATCTTTGGTCCACAAAGGGTCACTAAACTTGTAAGAGCCGGAGGTGATTTGCCGAGCCGATCCTCCTTCTGCTGGAATTACAAAAAGATGCGTATAGCCAGGTTCGATATAGCCTGAACCATCTTGTTCGTGCTTTAGTCGGGCAGTTACCTTGGGATGATCGGCCCACTTGGCTCCTTTTGGTTTTTTAGGAGCTTTTACCATTTCAGGTGCCTTCTCCGGAACCAACATTGAGAAAGCCAGCTTGGTGCCATCTGGAGACCAAACCAATCCGCTGGGAGATCTCTCCAGCTGCGTAAGCCTGGCTATTTTGCCTCCCTTCACCCAATAGACATAAACCTCACTTCCGTTTTCAGTAGCACTTACAAACGCAATACGACTGCCGTCGGGCGACCATCTTGGACTGGTCTCATTTACTTCCTGGTTGGTGAATTTTACATGTCCTGTACCATCGGAGTTGATAAGCCAAAGGCGGGAAGTTTTGCGGTCTTTCATTATATCCATCCCTCTTCGTTGATAGACTATTTGGCTTCCGTCAGGAGAGACCTGAGGCGAGGCGACCCATTCCAATTCAAATACATCCATCTTTGAGAATAGAGTAGTTGGTTGGGCATGTAGATCAGTGCTTAGCAGAACTAGGCAAATATTATAAGCTAGTAGCGCGTATTTCATGTAGCAGTTTTTTAATGGATCGTTATTGTATTTGATTCAAAACTAAGTACGGAAGCTATGTCGTAATTTGCACCGAGTCTTCTATCTATTTCTACTCTACTTCTACTGTTCGCAAATACTTTTTAATTTACTTAGACCTGTGCCGAACTGCTCATCCATTGATTTCTCAAAATTCATGAACACCTTCATCAGGTTCATCGGATAGGGCATCTGACTTTTGAATCCCCAGGTTGCGGTAGTTTGTGCATTTTCCTCGTTAAGCTTTACGTAAGCATCAGCAGTACTTTTAAAGGGTTTGATAAAGTCAAGTCTCGTCTCCAGACTAGTTGGTTCGGTTACCTTTACTATGGTTTGGCTTCCTTCCCCGACATCTTTTACATTACTTTTCCAGGATTGCTTTGCCCCTGGGGTGCCATCCGTACCGCTGAATTCCTTCTCCATATTGGGATCCTTTTCATTCCAAGGACTCCATTTGTCCAATGCGCTTAGGCTATTAACATTCCCCCATACTTGGCCAATTGGGGCGCTGATCGTAATAGATTTTTCGTAATTCATGTCCTTCGAAATGAAAAGCCCCACAATTAACACTAATGCGATTAGGCCTAATAAAACATACAGTATAGTGATCATGATTATAGTAATTTGGTTAAAGAGTCTTACTTGTTCTTTTTCAACAATTTAACATTAATAAATTAATGTATCGGTTGAGTAACGATTGATTTTTATGCAGTACTGCAGCTATCAACAAAACAATTTTCCCTCATAAGGAATTTGAAGAATTATTCTAAATTAGAAAAGTCATACAAAATTCCTAATAATAAGATCATGCCGGAAAATAATTATCCCAAACTCCACAATGCGGCCTGGCCAGGAGTTGTAGGCAAAGGCCCTGATTCAGAACCTGCTATCTCTCTTGATACCATGCTAAATATGACTGCTGCCGCAGAAGTTGCCGAAGCGAGATTCGATGGAGTTGATCTATTTTTATCCGACCCTCATGTTAGTATTGATAGCACAGAAGATCAGATCAAGGCACTTGCTGATAAAGTGGCTAACCTAAATCTTGAGATTGGAAGCGTGGTGGCACCGGTATGGGAGCCCACTGGGGGTGGTTCTAGTATGGGTACAGTTGAAGAACGGACAAGGTTTGTTACTCAAGTGCGCAAAGCCTGTCGGATTGCCAAAGCATTACGAGAGTCAGGCATTCGTCCTAACGGAGTTGTAAGGATCGATAGCTCGGTTGATCCCGGGAGCTGGGCAAAAGATTCCGTGGCCAATACACAACTGATTGCAGCCACTTTTCGCGAGGCATGTGATGTGGCCGCCGACTATGGAGAAAGACTGGCTGCAGAAGGAGAAATATGTTGGGGAGGCATGCATGGCTGGAAAACTATGATTGATACCCTGGAAGCCGTGGATCGGCCAAATATCGGATTTCAGGCAGATATGGCCCATACTTTGTTGTATTTGTTGGGATACAATAAACCTGACGAAAGAATTCTGCCGGACGATTTCGATTGGAACGATCGCGAGGTACTTACCGATGGCCTAAAGAAATTGACCGCTTCCTTGCGTCCCTGGACCATCGACTTTCATGTTGCACAAAACGATGGTACCGTGCATGGGTCAGGCTCCCATGATAAAACGGGGCGTCATTGCCAAGCCACCGATCCTAATGGTAAACTGAATATCGCGGAGGACGCCGGATACTGGCTAAGAGATGAAAACGGTGATTTGACCAAAGCCTTTAAGCACATTTGTTGGGATGGCTGCATGTTCCCCAATGAAGTGATGATGCAACATCAAACCTGGAATGATATTCTGGCAGCAATGATCGAGGTCCGTAGGCTGCATGGCTGGTATGAGGCAGATTAAATTAATTATAGCCTATAAATTATAGTCGCAATGAGCTCCAATAAAGAATTGAACATCGGCCTGGTTGGTACCGGATTCATGGCCCGTGCACATTCCAATGCTTACAAGAGAATAGGGGATTTTTTCCCCGAGTTGGAGTGGAGGCCTGTTTTAAAGTCGGTTTGTTCGCGCAACTCTGCTAAGGTTCATGCCTTTGCGGATCAATGGGGTTACGAGTCTGCTGAAACCGATTGGAAGAACTTAGTGTCAAGAGAGAGTATAGACGCCATCGATATTTGTGCACCAAATGATACACACGCTGAAATTGCTATCGCAGCCGCAGAAGCGGGAAAAATGATTCTTTGCGAAAAACCCCTGGCCCGCACCGTAGCAGAGGCAGAGCCTATGGTGGATGCGGTAACAAAAGCCGGAGTGAAGAATACAGTTTGGTACAACTATCGCCGGGTCCCTGCTGTTACGCTGGCTAAGCAGATCATTGACTCGGGTAAGCTAGGACGCATCTTCCATTATCGATCCAACTTCCTTCAGGATTGGACTATCAACCCCGATCTTCCACAAGGAGGTGAGGCGCTTTGGCGATTGGATGTACAAGCTGCGGGCTCCGGAGTCACAGGCGACCTGCTGGCTCATTGCATCGATACTGCCATGTGGCTTAATGGCGGTATTAAGGATGTGTCTGCCGTAACAGAAACTTTTATTAAGGAAAGGGTGCATCAGGATACAGGGAAGTTACAGGAGGTTGGTATTGATGATGCCTGTATTTTTCATTGCCATTTCGATAATGGTTCTCTAGGCCTTTTTGAAGCCACCCGCTATGCAAGGGGACAGAAGGCATTATACACTTTTGAAATTAATGGTGAACATGCTTCTATCCGTTGGGATCTGCAAGACCAAAACAGACTGGAATATTTTGATCACGATGATGATTCAATTGTTCAAGGTTGGCGTTCCATCCATGTTTCTGATAGTGATCAACCATATATCGATAGATGGTGGATCCCCGGAGTTTGTATTGGGTATGAGCATACCTTTGTGCACCATGTGGCTGACTTTTTAAAAAGCCTTGAAACCGGCGAAAAATGTTCACCAACTTTTCAAGAAGCTCAGGAGACGCAAAAAGTTTGCGAAGCGGTATTGGATTCAGCAGCATCCAGGAGCTGGAGGGATACTGGAGTTGAATGGGTGATTTAAATGGATGTCAGTAAGTGAGGTTCGATATAATGTTTTTTGAAAGTTGTCATGCTTTTCAATCTTCAAATATGGCAACCGCCCTTACTGGCGACCCTGTTCCGCCTCTTATCTTTAAAGGGAAGGCAATGAATCGAAATCGCCCCCGTCCGATTAACAAATGCAGGTTGATCATGTTTTCATAGTGTGTGAATTGCAGCTCACCGCAAATTCGATGTACGTCTTTATTCGACACACCCGGCACTCCAGGAGACATCGTCTCTACACCAAAAGCAGCAATGCCTTTTTCACCTAACCAACGAGCAGCATCAGAACTGATACCAGGGCCTTTGTCCCAATCCTCTCCACCATGAGTTCTTCTATAGTGATCTGTGCAAATCAAGACCGTATCTCCTTCCTTAATCTCAATACCCTGCTTAGAACAAGCTTCTTCAATTTCCACCGGCTCAATCAGTTCCCCAAGACCCTTATGCGAGAAGTCTAAGCAAGTTCCCTCGGTGTAGAACGTGGATAGCGGCATGGTCTCTATTGATTGCCCCTTGTTCTTACGAGACATATGATTCAAAGCATCAACATGGGTTCCGGTATGCTCGCCCATTTCCAGGGTATACACACTTGGTGTAACAGTGGTCGCGTCAGAAATACTTTCCCACATTTCATGACTTGCGTGCATGGTAATTTTGACCTCAGGCAGACCTTTATATACCGGCATTCCAGAATAGATCTCCTGACTCAAATCAATTATCTCCGCCATTTAGCTTGTAATACCTATGTTCATCATAAATCTTTCCGTTTTTCCAAATCGCTTTTTTAAATACCCCTTCTTTTTTATATCCATTTTTTTCAAGGACATGCATTGAAGTAATATTATATTCAAAAATACCGGCATAAATTCTTACCAGTTTAAGCTCCTCAAACCCATAAACCGTCATTAGTTCGATGGCTTTGGTGGCAATTCCTTGTCCCCAATATGGTTCGCCTAACCAATATCCAATCTCGGCTGATCTCTTGTAAATATCTTCTTGAGCGACTAATCCAATTACGCCGCATAGCTCCCCATTATGTTCAATTGCAAAGGTTTGCTTTGGTGCTTCTGCAGTGGTTAAGTTGATGAAAGATTCAGCATCACTTTCAGCGTAAGGGTGTGGGAAAAAGTCTCTCAAATTATCCCATATCTTTTTATTATTAGCAAGAAAGGTTAACTGACTCTTATCAGTTGGCCTAAGTTCCCTCAACTTGATTTCTTTTGTGCTCAATTGTTTGGTTTTTGGTATCCAATTACCTGGGTTACAATTGATACCAAAGCTAATCCAATTGTGTGGTAGAATCCTGTAATTGTCTTGTAAAGTTTGGGTTTCTTCCCAGTTGGTATAAAGCAATTGCTACTACAAAAGTTGCTATCCAGTTTGTTTCTGATAGATTAATTCATAGCCATTTTAAGCTCTTTTTGAGCGCATAGCTTTTACAACTTCCAACTTTTCACTTTTTGCAAAGGTCTTATATTCTTTGGTTTCAGCACCGTACATAGCAATCTTGCCTTCTTCATTACTATGAATACCCCAACCGTATCTTTTGGTCAAAGGTGAAGCACGAAAACAAGGCTGTCCTTTGGAAAAGAAAATTTCTCTCTGTTCTTCTAGCTCACCATCTGGTATTTCCTTTCTGGTAGCAAATACAGTATAAAGAACATCATCCGAAGTAAATTTATACGGATTTTCATAAAGCATCTCAAACTGGAGATTTGCCACAGACTTCTTTTCTCCTTTAATCGGTGGTAATTCACCTGACGACGCAGGGCAGTCCTCTGCTATTTCAATAAACGTGTTAAGATAGTTCGTTGATCCCATTTCCAAATAGTTTTATGATTGATTTAGCAAATGTAAATGGAGGTTGCGACAACCCTATGTCAATGATTTGTTGAAATGTTTTTTTCTTTGAATTTCCACATACTCATCTAATGAGATCTTATGAGGGGTGAACTTTTTATCCAGCTTGCGTAGTGTTAGGATCCTGTCTACTCTGAAATTCCTGAATTCATTTCTCAACCTGCACCAGGCTATCACCACCCAATTCTCAGAGGTGTTGTGATAAATGGCGAAGGGCTCTATAGTTCGTTTTGTCTTAGTCGACCCCTGTTCCTTCCGATACTCAATGTGGAGTAGATCCAAGTTGGTTAAGGATTTTTGTATTTCCGATAGAAAAGAGCTGGTGGTGGTATTGTCCCAGTTTTTGCCAATAATGGTTCTTTCAGAAAGGAAATTGGCTTTTTGCATTTCAGGGTTCTTTAACACTGATTTGATCTTATCAGTAGCTTTGCTAAATGCTGAAATAAGAGAGTCGTCCTTGGTCTTGGCAATAATTTTTTCGGCAATGATCAAAGCGTTGGCTTCGGCTTCGGTAAACATTACGGGTGGGATGTTGAACCCATCGATCAGAGAAAACCCATTGGTCCCTTCTGATACGATTGGAACTCCGGCCTGCTCCAGGGAAATAAAGTCTCGATAAATGGTTCGAGTACTTACTTGAAACTCTTTGGATAGGTCTTTTACAGATACGTAGGGTCGAGCTTGCAGCTTCAATAGAATTGAAGTCAATCTAGATAGTCTCGATATTTTATCCGGGTAGCACATGGATGTGTTCTTAGTCAGCCGGATTAATCAAGATAGTTTTATACTTTCCAACCTTCTCTATAGGTTCTGCCTACAAATTGATTTGCAGCCTCAAGGTTGGTGATTCTCATGTTTTCACCATCCCATAACATTTTTTTGCGAGCATAGAACTGCATTTTCCCTTCACTATCCTCCTTGCGCAGCATATAGCTACGAATGGCCAAGTTCCCCATCAAAACTGTTTCGGTCATAGGACCGGCGTAGTCAAAGGAAGAGGTTAGGGCCTTGTGCTCCTTGCTATTAAAACCGGCTTTGCAAGCATCTACCCATTTGCGATGATGGCCATATTCTGGCTCTTCGTTTTCTTCTACTTCTGGGCCAAACTCTGTGGTTCCATCATTCAGATATAGTTTTGGCATCAATGGCGAACTATCATTTATATTGGTTGAGATAATACCTTTTTCGCCCATGATCAAAACACCATTATTGCTATTGGCTCCTCCGATATCACTGTCGGCAGGTATTATCTCAGGATGCGAAGGTCTGATGCCACCATCGCTCCAGGTCATTTCAATTGGTGATTTACTTTTATCCGTAGCCCCAAAATGCAAAGTTATAAACGAGGAGGGAGGGCAACCTTCGGGATGATAATCGGCGGTCCACATTTGTGTATAAACCGAACCCACACTACATTCTGCATCGGTAGGATATTTTAGACCCAATGTGCGGAAAGGTATATCTACAAGATGACAACCTACGTCACCCAGTGCTCCTGTCCCATAGTCCCACCAACCGCGCCAATTGAAGGGATGCAAATTGGGTGTAAAGGGCATTTGCTTGGCAGGGCCTAACCAAAGATCCCAATGCAGGTCCTTAGGTTTAAGGCTTTCATCAGGTTGTGGCATAGCAAAACCTTGAGGCCAAACCGGGCGATTGGTCCAAACCTGCACCTTTGATATTTTTCCTAGCACACCAGAATCAACCCAGCCCTGGACCATGTTTAAAAGAGGATTCGATCCACCCTGATTACCCATTTGACTGACAATTTTATTATTTCTTGCCATTTCGGTTAGCATTCTCGCCTCTCGGATATTATGGGTCATCGGCTTTTGCACATAAACATGGATGCCTCTTTGCATGGCAAAAGAAGCGGCCGGAGCATGAACGTGATCTGGGGTAGAGATAGTAACCGCATCAATATCTTTTTCTTTGTCCAGCATCTCTCTGTAGTCCGCATACAATTTTGCTTCTGGGAATGCCTCTACCGAGCGTGATGCAGACCCTGAGAAATCCACATCGCACAATGCAGCTACTCTCTCCCTACCGCTTACGGCCGCATTGCGAATATCGCTGGTCCCTTTACCACCAGCCCCGATTGCCGCTAGATTCAGCTGATCGCTGGGAGCGGTATATCCAATGCCACCGAGCACATGCCGTGGCACAAACAAAACTGAGGAGGCAATAGCCCCATTTTTAATAAAGGATCTGCGAGATGCTTTGGATGGCTTTGTTTTTTTATTCTTCATGATTGTAGCTTAGTAGTTTTCAAGCCCGCTACTAGGGTGCTAGCCTGAGGGACTTATCAATCCAAGATAGTGAAAATAATAGAATTATTGGATTGTCGGAAACTAGATTCGTAACCAATATTTCAACTAGAAGTACTGCCCAAACCCGATCACAAATCCTCGCTGTTGTGGGTTAAATACGTCCACGCCGTAGTCAATCCTTAGTACGGCACCATAAACTTTTTG
>JBPCUG010000095.1:0-6329 GCA_051011275.1 Cyclobacteriaceae bacterium
GGCGGGTAGGTTTAATACCTACGGTAAGCATATGGTCACTGGAAGCGGCCTCTCCAACTGCCTTGATTATGATCTTGGCAAATTGATTTTGATTCATGACCAAATGGTCTGCCGGTGATACTACAACTGTGGCATTCGGGTCTTTTGAAGCAATCTTATAGCAGCCATATGCAATGCATGGGGCAGTATTTAGGCCTTCAGGCTCTAACAATATTTGATCGTCTTTCAGTTTTGGCAGATGTTGTTTGACCAATTTATAGTAACTCTGATTGGTTACCACATAAATATTCTTTTGAGGGCAGATCTTTAAAAACCGCTGGTTGGTCATCTGAATAAGCGATTCACCAGTGTCTAAAATGTCCAGAAATTGCTTTGGTCTAGTTGATCTACTGTAGGGCCAGAAACGGCTACCTATTCCTCCAGCCATAATAATCACATAGGTATTATCCTTCATATTATTGAGCGCGATTAAAATATGTTAATACGTCTTTAAGTGGTCTATTCATATGATCCCTTCCCTTAGCAGATCATGCAAGTGTACAAAACCCAATACAGCAGTGCCATCCACCACGATTAATTGAGTGATATTTCCCTGTTGCATGACTTGCAAAGCCTTTGCTGCGAAAGAACCGGAAGGAATTGTTTTAGGAGAAGCAGTCATGACGTCATTTGCATTCAGAGCATCGATACTGGCATTGTCTTTAAGCATGCGCCTAAGGTCCCCATCAGTAATTATACCCTGCAACTTTTGTTCTGTATCTACAACTGCAGCAGCTCCTAGCCGTCCAGATGAAATCACCAATAGAACTTCTTTTAAGGGAGCATCGACTAAGACTTTGGGACAATTATTGGATGGATAGATATCATCAACTTTTAAGTAAAGCTGCTTCCCTAGAGAACCTCCCGGATGATACCTAGCAAAATCCTCGCTAGTAAAACCACGTGCTTCCAACAGGCAGACAGCAAGGGCATCACCCAAGGCCAATTGTACTGTTGAGCTGGTAGTAGGTGCCAGATCGTGCGGACAAGCTTCTGATTCTATACTGGCGTTCAAAACGAAATCAGCCTGGCTCGCCAAGTATGAGTCGACACTACTAACTAAAGCGATCAAGGGATTACCAAGTCTTCTAATCAACGGTACCAATACTTTTATTTCAGCAGTATTTCCGCTCTTAGAAAGGCAAACCACCACATCGGATGATTGCACCATTCCCAAATCACCGTGGATGGCATCTCCGGCATGCATAAACAATGCCGGTGTGCCGGTAGAATTGAAAGTAGCCACGATCTTTTTGGCAATGTTGGCGCTTTTACCAATTCCTGTGACTACTACTCTGCCACCAGAAGCTAAAATAACCTTGACACATTCCTCAAAATTTTGATCGACAAACTCGATGCTTTTTTCGATGGCCTGGGCCTCATTTAAAAGCACTTTTTTCGCTATTTCCTTAATATTTTTTATTAAATTCAAGTTGATGTATAGGATCGAATCTACTGTATGGAAACAAAGATAAACAATTCGGTCATTTTCCCAGGTACCTAAAGTTAAACGGGTAGAATCTACATGTTAATAGAGCAAGAAGCGCAGTTAAAGGACAAGCTAAAAGAAGTTTTTGGCTACAGCCAGTTCAGGGGTAAACAGGAAGAAATCATCAATAATATCCTAGCGAGTAAGAATACCTTTGTCATAATGCCAACCGGTGCGGGCAAGTCTCTTTGTTACCAGTTGCCAGCGGTCTTATCAGAAGGCACAGCGATTGTTATCTCCCCACTAATTGCACTAATGAAAAATCAGGTGGATCAAATGGTCGCATTTGGTATCAATGCCCAATTTTTGAATTCGACTCTTACTAAAGGGGAAAGCAATCGTGTCAAACGAGAGACCTTAAGTGGAGAAGTCAAATTGCTGTATGTTGCGCCCGAGTCCCTGACAAAGCAAGACAACGTCGATTTTCTCAAGCAAGCTACAATCTCATTTGCAGCAATTGATGAGGCCCATTGCATATCCGAATGGGGACATGATTTCAGACCTGAGTACCGCCGTATTAAAAGTATATTGGAGCAATTAGGCAAGATCCCTGTTATCGCGCTTACTGCTACAGCCACACCCAAGGTCCAGCTTGACATTCAACGGAATCTTCAGATGGAATCTGCGGATATTTTTAAATCATCTTTTAACCGCGAAAATCTATACTACGAAGTTCGGTCTAAAAAGGACATTAAAAAGCAACTAGTAAAATTTGTCAAACAGCATAAGGGCAAATCAGGCATTGTATACTGCTTGAGTAGGAAGAAAGTGGAGGAGATTGCAGAATTTCTGAAAGTCAATGATGTAAAAGCGGCTCCTTACCATGCCGGTTTAGAAAGTGCTGTCCGTATGAAAAATCAGGATGATTTTTTGAACGAGGAAATTGATGTTATTGTAGCCACAATTGCCTTTGGTATGGGGATTGATAAGCCAGATGTACGCTTTGTGGTTCATTATGACACACCAAAATCTCTCGAAGGGTATTACCAGGAAACGGGCCGCTCCGGTCGTGATGGATTGGAAGGCAATTGCATGATGTTCTATAGCTACAATGACATTATTAAGCTTGAAAAATTCAATAAGGACAAACCCGTGACCGAAAAGGAGAATGCCAAGATCTTGCTAGAGGAAATGGCTGCCTATTCGGAATCGTCCGTTTGCCGTAGAAAGCAATTGCTTCACTACTTTGGTGAAATCTTTGACGAAGGGCAATGTGGCAAGACCATGTGGTGCGATAATTGTCGCTACCCAAAGGAGAAATTTGAAGGACAACCCTATGTGGTCACCGTACTAGAAGCTGCTTCTCAGACTAAGGAACGGTTTGGGATTAAGCATTTAAATTATGTGATCAGAGGGATAGATAATCAATATGTAGAAAGCTACCATCACAACGAACTACCAATATTTGGAAAGGGCGAAGATGAATCAGAAGAGTTTTGGAATTCTGTATTGAGGCAAGTTTTACTGCAAGGCTATCTTACAAAAGATATTGACCATATTGGGGTAGTAAAATTATCGGCTAAGGGGAAGGCGTTTTTACAAAATCCCTCTTCGATCATTCTGTCAAAGGATCATGATTATAGTGCAGAAGAAGTAGACACTAGTTCCGATAATAACGGACTGGCCGGGCGCTCTCATGATAAAGCGCTTTTTGAGCTACTAAAAGGTTTGCGGAAAAAGGTTGCTAAACAAAAGAATCTGCCGCCTTATGTGATATTTCAAGACCCTTCCCTTGAGGAGATGACCATTACCTATCCTACTACTAAGGAAGAATTGGCTCAGATCAACGGAGTGGGGATGGGCAAAGTGGCAAAGTTTGGCAGTCCTTTTATTGAGATCATAAAGAAATACGTATCTGAAAATGACATTACTACCGCCTCGGATGTTGTCATCAAATCAGCGGTCAATAAGTCGAAAAATAAGATCTTCATCATACAACAAATTGATCGCATGATCGATCTGGAAGAAATAGCCGAATCAAAAAACATGAAAATGGGCGAGCTCATTTCGGAAATAGAACAAATATGTTATTCCGGAACAAAACTCAATCTGGATTACTATGTAGAGGAAATTATGGATGACGATAGGCAAGAAGCACTATATGACTACTTCTTAAATGCGGAGACCGATGAAATCAAGTTGGCTATAGAGGAACTGGATGGCGAGGATTATTCCGAAGAGGAACTCCGTTTGATGCGTATTAAATTCCTTTCTGAATATGCCAACTAAGGCAACTACCAGTAAAAATCCAGCATGAAAATTCTAATATTAGGCTCAGGAGGTCGTGAACATGCCTTTGCCTGGAAAATAAAGCAAAGTCCATTGTGCAAGCAACTGTATGTTGCCCCTGGTAATGCAGGCACCGGTGAAATAGCTCAAAACATTGCCCTTGATCCAAACGATTTTAAAAGTGTGGGTGATTGGGTCTTAGAGAATAGTATTGACTTAGTTTTGGTTGGACCGGAGGACCCTCTGGTTAATGGAATAAAGGATTATTTTTTAGATGACCTCATGTTAAATTCTGTTGCCTTAGTTGGCCCATCTAAATTGGCTGCTCAATTGGAAGGAAGTAAAGACTTTGCCAAGAAATTCATGGTGAAGTATGGCATACCTACAGCCGGGTCTGCCACTTTTACTGGAGAGGAGTTTGATCAGGCGATTGAGTATCTGGAACAACACAGTTTACCATTGGTGCTTAAAGCCGATGGACTGGCAGCTGGAAAAGGTGTGATTATATGTAATGATCGCCAGGAGGCCAAAGACACAATGCAGGCAATGCTATTAGAAGGGAAGTTTGGTATTGCAAGTAGCAAGGTGGTCGTTGAGCAATATCTTGAGGGAATTGAGCTGTCCGTGTTCTTACTGACGGATGGCAAGAACTACTTGTTATTACCAGAAGCCAAAGATTACAAGAGAATAGGAGAAGGAGATACCGGATTGAATACAGGGGGAATGGGTGCTGTTTCACCTGTACCATTTGCCTCGTCAGAATTTATGGCCAAAGTAAAATCCGAGATCATTGAACCCACTATTCATGGTATACAGCAAGAGAATATGGACTATTGTGGGTTTGTATTTATTGGTTTAATGAATGTGGACGGAGCACCTTTTGTAATAGAATACAATGTAAGAATGGGTGATCCTGAAACCCAGGCTGTCTTGCCAAGGATCGATAACGATATTGTGCCTTTACTAATGGCAAGTGCTAACCAGACACTTGGTAGTCATACGATTGAAATCGATCCGCTGTATGCTACCACTGTGGTATTGGTATCAGGTGGATACCCTGAAGCATATCAGAAAGGAAAAGCCATTACCGAGAGAGCCTATCATCAAGAGTCATTGGTTTTTCATGCCGGAACCACAATTAATGAGGGCCAACTGGTCACAAATGGGGGGAGGGTAATGGCCATTACCTCAAAAGGCAGCTCGATACCCGAGGCTCTAACTTATTCCTATGATCAGGCCGCTGAGATCGACTGGGAAGGGAAATATCTTCGTCAGGATATCGGCAAGGACTTATTGAATACGGTCTAAACCGGTGTTTTGGGAATCGATATTAATTGGTAAATTGGATGATTAATCTAAGAGGACTAGTAGGAAATGGCTGGATGTAGTACTTGTAGTTCCGATACAGCAGTTGCTGGTTGTAAAAATAACGGTGGTTGCCTAACCGGAGGCTGTAACAAAATGAACGTATTTGATTGTCTCTCAAATATGGATGCACCCATGCAGGATGAGCTAGAAGTTATTGAGGTTAGGTTCAAAGGGGGTAAAAAAGAGTTTTATCGAAACTTAGAATCGCTCGATCTGGTTACAGGGGATCCAGTGATAGTAGATGTTCCTAACGGGCACCACTTAGGATATGTGTCATTGCAGGGTCCTTTGGTGAGTCTGCAAATGCGAAAAAGAAAATTGAAAGAGTCCAATGACGTCCGCAAAATCTATCGCCTCGCTACCGATAAAGATTTGGAAAAGTACACACAGGTAAGAAGCAGGGAACAACCGACCTTACTACGTACCAGGGAACTGATCAAAGAACTGAAACTTGAGATGAAACTATCGGATGTTGAATTTCAAGCCGATAATACTAAAGCTACTTTCTATTACTCCGCAGACTCCAGGGTTGACTTTAGAGAACTGATCAAAGTGCTGGCTGCCGAGTTCAAGATCAGGGTAGAGATGAGGCAGATAAGCCTGAGACAAGAGGCCGGCAGATTAGGGGGTCTTGGTTCATGCGGCCGCGAGTTGTGCTGCTCCACTTGGCTTTCAGATTTCAAAAGTGTTTCGACCTCCGCCGCACGGTATCAAAACCTTTCTCTTAACCCTAGCAAACTTTCAGGACAGTGTGGGCGTTTGAAATGCTGCCTTAACTATGAGCTCGAGAGCTACCTTGATGCTTTAAAAGATATCCCGAAAATTGAGAAGCCTTTGGTCACTGCCAAAGGCAAAGCTCGTTTGCAAAAAACGGATATTTTCAGAAAGATCTTGTGGTTTGGATACGAGAACGATAACAACTGGTATCCAATACCAGCGGAAAGGGTGAGGGAAATTGTTGCTTTAAATGCTAAGGATGTATTTCCTCAGACTTTACAGGAAGATAAAAGCCATGAGCTAGAGACGCCAAAACTGCTCAATAGCGACTTGGAACGAATGGATAAAAAATTCCGCAATAAGAACCCCAGACAGAAGTCAGGGCGAAGAAAAAAATATCGCAAAAAAAAGAACACCTCTAGATAATGAAAATATTTCATTTCATTTGGCTTTTTATGGGACTTGTGGCCTGCAGCGACCCTTACCG
>JBPCUG010000096.1:0-2940 GCA_051011275.1 Cyclobacteriaceae bacterium
TATCACCGAATGAATCCCGAAGCCTCCTATTTTTTCTATCCCAGGTCAGGATGGATCAATCAACACGGACCGGAATTGGAGTTTGAGTGGATTAGTGACCAAGAAAATGGCCGAACGGACCAAAGCCTATCATTGGCTTATGAGTTAAGATTTACAAATACCAGTCGTCTCACTTTATCATTTAAGAGAGATTTCACATTCCTATTCTCGGATTTTGATCCCTCAAGAAATGATGGCGTTGAGCTACCGGCAGGAACTGACTATAGCTACAACTACCTCGAAGTTGATTACAATTCCGATCCCCGAAAAACTGTCTACGGCAGGTTGGAAGGCTCTGCCGGAAAATTCTTTAATGGCAATCTTGTCAATTTAGGAGGTACCTTGTTTTTACGATTGCAGCCATACGGATTGATCTCCCTGGATTTTGACTATAATCGTGTGAGATTGCCTGATCCTTACTCAGATGCAGATCTTTTCTTGCTAGGACCTAGATTTGATCTTACTTTTTCCAGAAAGGTTTTCCTTACCACCTTTATTCAATATAATAACCGCATCAACAATCTGAATATTAATGCTCGCTTGCAGTGGCGTTACAAACCTGTCTCCGATCTATTTTTGGTCTACACAGATAATTATTTCCCGGATCAGTTTAAGGTAAAAAATCGAGCCTTAGTTTTGAAGCTTACATATTGGCTGAATCTTTAATAACAAAACCCGATTTTACTATTTTTAATGCAATCAGATCCTGACAAACTCGATGGCTAAGCGAATCATTCTATTTACAGGTAAAGGAGGCGTAGGAAAGACTACTACGGCTGCGGCTACCGCACTTACAGCTGCTCGCAAGGGATATAGAACCCTTATCATGTCATCTGATCCTGCCCACAGCTTAGCAGATGCACTTGATACCACGTTAGGTCCTGAACCTACACAAATAGTAGAGAATCTTTTTGCTCAGGAGATCGATCTTTATTATTCGATGAAAAAATATTGGGGGAATATCAGGGAACTATTGCTGCTGGTCTTTAAATGGCAGGGTATAAATGAAATTGCTTCCGAAGAATTAGCTGCCATACCCGGCATGGGGGAGGCTTCGGCGCTACTATGGGTGGATAAATTCTATCATTCAAAAGAATATGACCTTTTAATAATCGACAGTGCTCCAACCGGGGAAACGCTTACCTTTTTATCTCTACCTCAAGTAACGGAATGGTGGCTTACCAAAGCATTCCCTTTTCAGAAATTTGCATTTAAGTCAGTTGGCTTTGCAGTGAGAAAAACAACTGGGATCCCTTTAGATAAGGGCTATGAGGAGTTGAAGGTGCTATTCGAAAAACTCAAGGCCATTCATCAGGTACTTTGCGATCCTAAGGTTAGCACGATCCGGCTGGTAATGAACCCTGAAAAGATGGTAATTCAGGAGACATTGCGGGCTCATACTTACCTGCAAATGTACGGCTACGGCATCGATGCAGTTGTAGTTAATCGCATATTTCCTTCCGACAATACTGATACTACATGGTCTAGGTATCTGGCTTCACAAAAGAAATATCTCAAGGAGATAGAAACTAGTTTTGCCCCTTTGCCAATATTGAAAGTACCACATCAGCAGCAAGAAGTATTTGGTTTGGAGTTGCTCAAGCAAATCGGAAAAACGATCTATGGGCGTAAAGATCCCGGTAAGATATTTTATCAGGAACAGACCTACAAGATTGAAAAAGACGGAGACAATTATAAATTAAGAATCAAGCTAAGCCAACCTGAGATTAAAGATTTTACCGTGCAACAATTTGGCGACCAACTGGTGATCCAGATCAAAAACCAAAGGCAGAATTACTTTTTGCCTACCTTCCTTTCTTATTATCAGCTAGCGAGCTACGACCTCAATGAAATGTGGTTGACAGTCAGCTTTGAAAAATCCATAACCAATAACATATCAGATTAGTTAGCAAAATTTACTCCAGACCTAAGACCTCCAAGCCTTGCTCAAAAACGATGTCCCTTGGAATTCCTAGCGCTCCTAGTTTGTCGAGATCGGCCTGTAGATCAGGACCGAATACCATATATTGATCTATTAGTTTTTGTACACCATCATAGTTGCCGTCTCCTTGCAGTACTAATATGGTCTCAGCCAAAGCATCCATAGCCTGCTGCATTTTATCGAAATCGATGTGATATTTGTTGGTCGCCTGGTCCCGAATGATCGCTCCCCTTTCCTTGAAGAAATTAAACCTGATTAAATTGGCCCGACCGTGCGCGCTGCTAAGCCCGAACCTGACAGACCGAAAAACACTGGTCATAAAGGTGGTATAATAATCCATTAGATCCCCCTCTATTTCTCCCTGTTTATGCAGGCTGGTGATCATATATAATCCCAAAATATCCGCCTTACCTTCTTCTAGCGCCGAGGCGTGCTCTTTTATGGCTTCTCTTACGGTTCCTTTCCCGTTAATTGTATTCTTAATTCCAAGGCCATGGGCTACTTCGTGGAACATTGTATTGGCGAAAAAAGCGTCAAAGGAAATGTGATGCCTTTGATCTTCTGCAATCAATACGTCAGCAATGGGGACTAGGATCTCGTCAAATTTCGCTTGCATTGCGTTTTTAAGCTGCAACCTTCTAGTGCCTTTTTCAGTTTGCACTTCTTCGTCATTAGGCAAATTGATGGCAATGGTCTTGCTTCCTGCGTTGGCATGTCCAGCATAGTATATCACGTCGTAAGCATTCAGATCTGAGTTAGTCCCTAGCTTGTCCTTTTTATATTTTTCAGGGACAGGTAATCCAGTCTGCAACTCCGGTAAAAAATCGGCATACTTTGCCAACCTCTTGCTCCAGCTCTGGTCTTTGATCAGTACGTACGCCTCATGAGATGCCTTGGCACCTAGAAGCTGGTCTTCGTAAGTTTCTATTGGTCCGATTACTACTTCCAGAGTATTGTCC
>JBPCUG010000097.1:0-2546 GCA_051011275.1 Cyclobacteriaceae bacterium
ATAAAATCAGGAATTTTCAGACCAGATTTTGTGCCGCTTAAAGCAGGATGACGAAGGTCATTTTTTATCAAGATGTAGGTCATTTACATACATCATTGGGGGTTTTATTTTTGCTCTTCAAAACAGATTCACACTTAAGGGGTAAAGCATGAAGATTCTAATGTTTGGCTGGGAGTATCCACCACATATTTCCGGAGGATTGGGAACGGCCTGTCATGGCCTAACTCAGGCTTTGCTTAGTGCCGGCCATGAAGTCAAATTTGTAATACCTCATGCCGTAGAAGAGGAGAAGGCTCCCGGTTTTGAACTAGTTAGCGCCAGCAATGTAAATCTATCGCCGTTTATTTATAGTACGGCTTTGCGAGTCTTGGGTAAGATTATGCCGGAGTTAGAGGTGAAGCTTTCCAAGTATCCTAACCGTAGCAATTATAAATTTTCCGGGGCTTATGGCCCAGGTTTAATGGATGAGGTTTATTGGTTTGCAGTGGTAGCTTCAAAGTTAGCCATTGATTTCCAATTTGATATTATCCACGCGCATGACTGGCTTACTTACCTAGCAGGGCTAGTAGCTAAGGAGGTCAGCGGTAAACCCCTGGTGGTCCATATACATGCTACCGAATATGATCGGTCATCAAAAATAAATATCAGGGTTTTTGAAATTGAACAAAAGGGTATGTTGCATGCTGACCGTGTACTAACAGTAAGTAACCTCACTCGCAACACTGTTACCCAACGATATGGGATTAACCCGGCAAAAGTTATTACCACTTATAATGGCGTGAGGCCATATAAAAAGACGCTTAACCTAAAGACAAAGAATATCCATGAAAAGTTTGTTACCTTTTTGGGCAGGATCACCTATCAAAAGGGGCCACAATATTTTATCGAGGCGGCACGAAAAGTCCTTATAAAGAACCAACAGGTAAGGTTCGTCATGGCTGGTAATGGCGATATGATGAAAGCCATGATCCGCAAAGTTGCTGGCTTGAGGCTTTCAAGATATTTTCACTTTACTGGTTTTTTGAAGAGGGAACAGGTTGAACAAATGCTGGAAATGAGTGATGTCTTTGTCATGCCCTCGGTCTCCGAGCCATTTGGGATCGCACCACTGGAGGCGATCCAATCGGATGTCCCGGTGATCGTATCTAAGCAATCAGGAGTGGCTGAGGTGCTACCTTATGCCATCAAAGTGGATTATTGGGATACCAATGCACTAGCCGATACCATCTATGGTTTATTGAACTACAAAGCCATGGGGAAAACCACCAAGAGCTTAAATCAACATGCACTCAGTCATCTTACTTGGGACAATGCCGCCACAAAAGTGCTGGATGTGTATTCATCAATTATAAAATAGATAGCCAAATGAAAAACATCATTTTTAATTTTCAGGTACACCAACCTATGAGGTTGAACGATTACCATTTTTTTGAAATAGGCAACCATAAAAACTATTTTAATAAGAAGCAAAACGCTGCAATACTTAAGCGGGTGGTAGAGAAGAGCTATTTACCTGCAAATCGCATATTACTAGAGCTAATCAAGAAATATAATGACCGAATTAAGGTCAGTTTTTCAATTTCGGGAACTGCGATAGATCAATTTGAGTTGTATGCCCCGGAAATAATTGAAAGTTTTCAGGAGCTCACCGCTACTGGAAATGTGGAATTACTTGGACAGCCGTATTACCAAAGCCTGGCCTCACTGAAAAGCCAATCTGCCTTTAGAAGTGAAGTGGAGGCTCATAGTAAAAAGATTTGGGAACTATTTGGTCAACGACCAAAGATATTTGCCAACACCGGGTTGATCTATTCAGACCATCTGGGAAAGATGATAGCAAACATGGGCTTTCAAGCGGCACTGATTGAGGGTATCCCGACGCTACCAAATGGCGGCAATGGGCATGTCCTTTATCAAAATCCTTTAAAAAAGCAGTTCAAATTGCTTTTGAGAGAGGCAGCTTTGAGCGATGACATATCGCTACGGTTTTCACAAACCAATTGGGATCGATGGCCCTTGACTGCACCTAAATATTTGAGTTGGTTGAAGCAACTTCCCGCTACTGATAATCTGGTATGCCTATCGATGGATTACGCCACTTTCGGAGAGCATCACAAAATGAACACCGGCATCTTTGATTTTTTTAAATATTTATTTCAAAGTATTGGAAAAGAGAAGAAACTCCAGCTAGGGGCACCCAGCAAAGTAGTAGCCGATCTTCTTCCTCATGGTCCATTGAGTGTGCCCGAACCCATTTCACTCTATGGGGAAGCAAAGGACCTATCCGTGTGGTTAGGCAATGAAATGCAACGAGAGGCAATGGACCTGATTTATGAGTTAGGTGACCTTGTTGAAGAACAAAACAACCAAGAGTTGCTTAAGCATTGGAAGTATTTGCAATCCAGTGATCACTTTCACTATATGAATACACTAAGTGAAGATGGCAGCAATGATCTAAGTCCCTTTGACGGACCATATGAAGCCTTTTTACGATATATGAATGTAATGTCGGACCTAAAGCTTAGGTTGATTGAAGAGCATCAAGG
>JBPCUG010000098.1:0-7978 GCA_051011275.1 Cyclobacteriaceae bacterium
TGTAGATGGCTACAATTGAAAATCCGTAAAATAGTGCTTTAGGAAACGGATTCCGATCTTGACTGAAAAAAGCCACAGTCATTGGAATCAGTGGATATACACATGGGGTCATTAGAGCAGTTAGTCCGCCAAGAAATGCGATCACCATAAACCACCATATTGAATAGGACTGATTGTCTTTGGGTTGATTCAAAGAGCTCGGATCTTCACTCGATTTATCTGCTTTAACAGGGGCAACTTGTTCCAAAGATTTGTCAAGCTCAAGAGGCTTCAGAGCTATTACATCTTCATTTTCGTCCTCAGATTTAACAGGTTCTATTTCAGGTTTTACGACCGTGCTAGTTTTCTCAGGAATACTTGTAGATCCAACTTTGGCAAATTGGTCAAACATAAACTCTCCGTCACCGGGAATACAAAGACCGCTTACATCAGAGCAAACTTGGTAGGAGTAACTGCCCTCAATTTTTGGTGGCCATGATATCACTTTTATTTTCTGACGAAACTCACCAGTGCTCTTGAAATAGGTGTACTTCCCATCAAAAATTTCGTCATAACCTTCTTTCGCACCGATTGGCTTAATGCCATCAACTAGTTCATAGGAAGGGTGAGCAAGAAACTCAAACTCCGTAACCATAGGGCCTAAATCCGGGTCGAAATCACTGGAGTATAAATACCAATCCGGATCGATTGTAGCGGTAAAGATAAGATCGACTTCGTCGCCGACCTTGACCTCAGTTGCAGATGAGGAATGAGACCAAATAGCTGGTTCCAGTATTTGGGCTTTTAACCCTTGGGCGATGGAGAAAAATAAACCTAATAAGAAAGCATATCTATACATGTCTTATCAGAATGTATTATATCCGAAAATAGTTTGGCCAATCAGGCAAAATTTATGCATCACCTTTATTTTCAATTGAAAAGTGTTGATAAAACGAAGTGATGGTTTCAATGCCCTTCAAATAGTTTTCCACTCCGTAGCTTTCGTTTGGTGAATGAATGGCATCGGAGTCTAAGCCAAAACCAAACAATATAGTATTGAGGCCAAGTACTTCTTCAAAAAGAGCCACTATCGGAATACTTCCGCCATCGCGAGTAGGAATTGGAGTTTTGCCCCAGGTCTCCTCAAATGCCTTACTAGCGGCTTTGAACGCAACCGAATCTGTGGGAGTAACAGCTGGCTCACCGCCATGATGATGCTGCACTTGCACTTTCACTCCAGCAGGAGCGATGGATTTAAAATGCTTATCGAAGAGTTCGGTAATTTTATCGCTCGATTGATTTGGCACCAATCGCATTGAGATCTTGGCATATGCTTTCGACGGGAGCACAGTCTTGGCTCCTTCTCCCGTGTAGCCACCCCAGATGCCATTCACATCGAGGCTCGGCCTGATTCCAGTGCGTTCCAATGTGGTGAATCCTTCTTCGCCTATTACCTGATCAATTTCAAGTTCTTCTTTATAAGCCTCAAGGTCGAAAGGTGCTCGAGCCAGATCAGCTCTCTCCTCGTCTGAAAGGGAAACTACCTGATCATAAAACCCCGGGATGGTGATCCTATTTTTTTTATCCGTCAAGGAGCTAATCATCTGGCATAGCACATTGATCGGGTTGGCTACCGCCCCACCATAAACCCCCGAGTGGAGATCCCTGTTAGCGCCTGTCACTTCTACTTCAAGGTAGCTTAACCCTCGAAGCCCGGCAGTTATAGAAGGTGTTTCCATAGAGATCAATGAAGTGTCAGAAATCAAGATCACATCCGCTCTGAGAAGGTCCTGATTTGCCCTTACAAATATTTCCAGGTTCTCTGATCCTACCTCCTCTTCCCCTTCTAACATGAACTTTATATTACAAGCCAACTTATCCAGTCGCATCATGGCTTCAAAAGCCTTCAGATGCATATAAAGTTGCCCCTTGTCGTCGCATGACCCACGAGCGTATATCTTGCCATTCTTAATTACTGGCTCAAATGGTGGGGAATCCCAAAGCTCGTAGGGGTCAGCAGGTTGCACATCGTAGTGACCATAAACCAGAACTGTAGGCAATTCTGGGCTAATAATCTTTTCTGCATAGACAATTGGGTGTCCTTCGGTCTCGTGAATATCAACTGTGTCCACTCCTGCATCTACCAATTTCTGCTTTAAGTAGTTAGCGGCATTTCTTACCTCCTCTTTTAATTTGCTGTCAGCGGAGATAGACGGGATACGAAGCAGCTCGAATAGTTCGTCTACAAAGCGGTCCTTGTTTGTTTCTATATAAGCTTTTACGTCTGAAGCAGCCATTAATAGAGGGTTTTTAAAACCATTAAACGGATAGGTGTGGTATTGCGTTTTACTTTTTTCTCACCCTGAGATAGACCTTACTTTCTGTGCCTTGAAGTATCCTCTTAATATTTTTAGTATGGGTGATCAACACCACGAAGAAAAAGAAAAACCCAAAAATAATTAAAATTGGATCCTTTGGTGTCAAGTTAGTGATCAATAGCAAAAGGGGAAAAGTCAATGTGCCTAACATCGATCCCAAAGAGACATGCTTTGAAACCAGTAAAACAATAAGGAATACAGCCAAACAAATCAATGCTGCCAAAGGATTGATACCTAAAACCATGCCTAAGAGGGTGGCTACGCCTTTTCCTCCCTTGAAGTTTACATAAACAGGAAAAATGTGTCCCAATACAGCGGCAATCCCAAATATTATCTTAAACAAAACCAGATCTTTCTCAGGAATAAAATCAAGTAACACCCACACAGAGGCCAGAGTCACAGCGGTGAGACCTTTAAAAATGTCGAGCCCCATGACCATAATGCCGGCTTTGCGCCCCAGTACCCGGAATGTGTTGGTGGCTCCTGCATTGCCACTGCCATAGTCCCGCACATCAATACCATAGTAGGCTTGACCCCACCAGACCGCGGAAGGTAATGACCCTAACAAATAGGCGAGTATTATTCCTGCTGCTACAATCCCAAAGTCCATAAGTATTGGTAATGATTTTACTTATATCGAATCCTAAGTATAACCAAATTCACTTAATATTAAAAACCGTCATCGTCGTCCTCTTCTTCCTCATCTGTAGTCGTATCTTCCTCAAAAGTGTCAAAATCTTCATCTAATACCTCCTCTTGAGCGAATGTATCTATACGGTATGGCTCGTCAATATCCATGTAATCCTTGCGGAATCTATCGATAAAATCGAGCATATCTTCCATATCTCCGGCTAGAAATGCGTACTGACCAATTCCTGCCTTGGCAACCTTTGTTTTATCCCTGATCTCACCCATATAGTCGCGGTTAGAGGAGAAAGTTCGCAACTTATTATCTTCAAAGCCAAAGTAATACCAGGTTGACGGAGAGCCCTTAATAAAGAAGTTGAAAAGATCTACTCCATCAGTTTTATTTACTTCCAAGAAGCCCTCCAATTTGGCATTGATCTCATCTTCCAGAATGTTGGATATTCCAATTTTACCTACACTATACCAGGACTGATAAGCATCTGACCATTTCATATTAACATTGGAAATCACAATCGATTTAGCTAGATCATTGGATACTGCTGAAAGTGAAATATATTCGTTAACGGATCTTTGTTGGTAGTCTCTAGCCGCTTTTTCGCTAACCGCATCTGCCAATTTGTAAAGCAAGGCGGTTTGATCGCTCTGAGCAGGTGGAGCGCTTATCTTTTTTACAATATTGCTCATCTCTGCACCCATCGATTCCAAAGCTTTTATCGGCAGATCAAATTTATAAGCCTGGAAGGAATTCATGGCAAAGGATTTTTCTTTGAGGTTTCCCTTCCCTTTTCCTGCAGCTTTCAATTCGATCTGGGTAGAGCGGTCAAAGAAGTTGAGTTCACCTTCAAAACGGAGATCGGTGTTATTGTCGTTGTATGAGAAGATGTTACCAGAAAAGGATTTCCCTCCCACTTTAGCCGGATCTATTATCTTGTATTCACTAGAAGTCGAATCATATGAGAACAATCCTCTGGCATTGAAAAACTCAGTATCCGAGGGGTTTTGCTTTTCACTAATAAAAGTGCCATAAAGACCCCCGGTATCATCATCGAAAATGAGACCTGACGTAAGCGGTTGTCCTGTTTCAGTAACTGCCTCACTAACATTAATGACCAATTCTTGAGTTTCTGTATCACTACTATGCTCTATCCAGGAATTGTTTTCCGGAATATTTTTTAGGTCCAGCTTGATAAATCCGTCCATTTGCAAGATCCTTTTATTAGCATACATTGTTACATCTCCTTTGTACAATGTACTCGGTAAGATATAGATGTTATCCGTTTCCTTGATCTCTCCGGTTGATACCGTAAAGATCTGATTTTCTTTCTCAAGCTTCTTGTCCCGTGCTAGTACGAAATCTTCAAATTTGATTTCGAATTTTTCATTCACAGCGTTCACATACTGATAGATCGCATTACCCTCAAATTGGTTTTTAGACAAGATCTTGATAGCGCCGTTGTAAAGATTATGATACTGATTTAAAGAGTCTAGCACAATGGCCGCATGACTAAATCTTTGAATATCCGAGTTCTCTTTTACCAATACGGCATTACTATCAGGTACGATCAATGCATCGGCCACTCTTATATGCGGGATACCGGAAATCTCGAGCTGCAACTTATCAATATCGTAAAGTGCATTTGTAGCACTGAAAACCAGGGAATCCATCTCTGGCCTCGTAGAGTAAAAATAGGAATTACTCAGAGCTGTAGCTTCCGGCTTACTCATACTCACAGTTTTATTCTCCAAATTCCATATAGCTTCACTTATAGAAGTAGTGAATTGGGTATATGGAAAATCTAGTACAGCATCTCCTTCTCTAACAGCGCTTATATCAGCTTTATTATCTAGCAAGTTAAAATTCAATTTTACACCATTGGCTGCAAGTGCCGGCTTGTCAGGGTTGGATGATTGGATCTCAAAACTGGCTTCTTCTGCCGCGTAAAAATCCTTGCTGAAGTGAAATGTTTTCGACAAAGCTATCGACCCCTTAGTTTCTAATTTCCCATCTCCAAAAACTCCACTGTTGGTTATTAAAGCTGTGCCCTCCAGTGTTGCAGATTCGTTATAAAGCAGAAACGGCTGGTCTTTGGTCATGATATACATACTATCAGCCTTAGGAAACCAGAGCATATCATAATTATTAGTGGCAGCCTGAGGGAATGCATGGCCTGCCATTACTCCCTCTTTTATTTCTATGGACTCACCAGCCGTTGTAACCGAATCCGTAAAATAAACGAAGTCATCGGAATAGAGCGTACTAGTCAGGAAGTCTACTTTTCCACTAGACCTTAAACCTGCTTTGTCCATGGTGATCTTATTGTAAACGGTTCCTGTCCCGTTGTAGGTCTTAAATCCTACATAGGGCAAAGTGTGATCAAACCCTAGTGAATTATCAGGCATAATCGTGAGCTCTTCCTCGAACTCAGGAAATATACCTCCAGAGGTAAAGGTTCCCTTAAATTTTATTACACTGGGATCACTAGCACTGGCACTGTCGAGTTCAAAAGCTGGAATAGTAAAATAAATGGACTTGTCATAAGTGCCATCCAGGATCTCAGGTCCATCAAAGTATACGACTGCTCCTAGATCGGCTTTGAAAATTGGATACTGGGGATAGATCTTCTTAGCTGATTTATTGTTGGGCTTGTTGATGTAAAGCACCCCAGCAGTCTCAACCAATTGATTTGTGATACCCAATTTGACATCCCTGTCCTTTTCTCCTTCTCCCTCCACATTGAATTGTATTGAATCGATGTTAGGAAGAGCGATCAAAAAACTGTCATAGTCGAAACGGAAGTCTCTACCAATAAACTGGAAGTTGCCGGCATTGATAAACCCATCGAATAGGAAGTCTCGGTTTTGCTGTAGTTTTATTTCTTGATTCCTTGGCTCTATGTATACACCGAGTAGCTCACTCACATAAAACTTTTGGATACCACGTATCGTCATCTCATTCTTGGAGAAATTCAAAGTAGCATTTGGTAAGGCACCTGAAAGAGATGGGATCATTATATTGTCATAATCCTTTCTATTTTGTTTGGATAGCACATAGTGGTATCCCTTCCTTTTTATCTCCACGAAACCTGTTTCATTGTTGTAATCAATAAACCCATCCTGCATTAAACCTCTCATAGCGCCCTTTATCTTTTCCGGTTTTTGCTTTAGACTCTTAGCCATATCGTCAGCATAGAACTTACCCGATTTGTTTTTACGCGCATAACCGACTGCCATTAGCAGCGGATTAAACCCATAAAGCGCTGATAAAGCGTCGAACTTGGCATCCTTATAATATTCTTGAGATTCGAACCGAGCCGGTATTTTGTTTTTGGCATTCAGTATGGAAATATCAAGACTATCCGAATCCATATGCCATTTGATCATATCGGCCGTAAAGTCCGAGTCGAAAAAGGAAGAATTGTAGGCCATACTCTTAAATCCGCCTTCGTCCTTTAGCAAAGTCACAAGATTTTCCTGGTTATCATACCGCATCTGAACAGCAGGATGATAAATAGAATCTTTACCGTGATAAATGATCACTGCTGCTAAGTCGGCTGCGATTAATGAATCCTGCAATTTGAATTGCCGGGATACCACCTTGAGCTTTGACTCCGAGATTCCTTCAATCTCCACGGTGGCCGTACCTCCGAGTAAAGAGGAACTAAATACTTGACTACCAGACAAGGCGAATCCGCCCTCATATTTCACATTTTTACCACCTACGTTCTTTACCGGTATGTTATTCTGGTAAGATTTAAATCTAGGGTACTTGATATCCTGAGGACCTGTATGTTTGCTGCTTTTGAATTCAAACACGCCGATAACTGGTTCATCCAGCTTTTCAGGATAATGCATTGTCGCATTCTCAATTTGCAATGCTGGTTGATCAACATTAAAGAAATATTTGTCGAATTCACAATAGACTTCCTGTGGATCGAAACCTGCGATACTCCAATCAAAGCGACCTTCTGAACCGACAAACAGGTTTTTTGTAAGGATAAAGGACCCGTTGGTTTGGTGAAGTGTGGCCGAGTCATAGGGAGTTACAATAGTCAAGTTGACATTCTCAAAACGAATTATGGCCCCGCTCACGTCCGGAGTCTGAATGTCGGCTCCAGGCAGGACGGTTTCTAAAGCCTCTTCCGCTTCCACTTCCGTTTCTTCATCCCATGAAGTATCCCAATCGTCATCTCCGCCTTCATCCCAGTCGCTAAACCACTCGTCTTTTTCTTCTTCCTCTTCAGAAACTTCCTCCTCAACTGGCACTTCAACTACCGCCTCAGGCTCTGCTGCTTCTATAAATTCAAAATGGTAGGAGCCTCCGCGGCTATACAATTTATTGTATGAACTGGTATAGATTGCTTGCTCGGTTAAGAAACTTTTGGAGGCACTTAAATAATTAAGGATCTCTTTGTTGCTATAAAGATCGATTACCGTTTCCGTTGTAGTTAGTAATTTGGTTAAGTCTACCTGGGGTGACTTTGACGCGGTAACTAGAAAGCTAAAGAAATTATCAAAATGGGGCTTAAGTTTAAAGCGCTTCTCTATCATCTTTTGGGAGATTGATATGACCTGCTCCTTCTGGCTGGAATTAAACTTGCCGTTAACCCATAAGTTATTAAACTCCTGACCCAGTTCCGTCATGCGCAAGTTGTTTCCTTCTTGCATCATGTTGACCACGTCGCTGCTAAATGCACCTGGATCCTTGCTTAATTTGGCACTTTGGGCCATAGCTTGATCAGCACTTACCGCTAAACATAAACACAACAAAATTCGCACAAATCTCATAACCTTAAATTATACCTGTTCTATTCATCAACACCTGTTAAGCCAAATTCTTGCCGAAAATCAATGTCGCCCATTGATTCAATTCTCCTTGATCGATTAATGACAATCCCACTTCTATACCTTTATCAACGATTTTATCTATGTCCTGGGTATAAAATCCGCTTATTATTAGGGATCCATTAGAGGAT
>JBPCUG010000099.1:0-2768 GCA_051011275.1 Cyclobacteriaceae bacterium
GTTTTCCGAGAAGAGAATGATTCTATCCTGGATAAGAAAGTGGTTGTGGAAGCCGGCGAATCAGAAACGCTGAAACCTGGTCAGATCATTACGTCCAGAAAGTTGAGAGATGAAAACTCATCGCTGAAAAGAAAAGATATGAAGATCGTGGAGGTAAGAGATGCCGAACCTGCTGTTTCCAAACCTAAGCTGCAGGGGATCACACAAGCTTCCTTGGGAACTGAAAGTTTCATTTCTGCGGCTTCCTTCCAGGAAACTACTAAGGTGCTTAGTGAAGCCTCGATCCGTGGAAAGACGGATTACTTGAGGGGACTCAAAGAGAATGTAATCGTAGGGCACTTAATTCCTGCCGGAACCGGTAGAAGAGACTACGATAACATGATTGTAGGCTCCCAGGAGGAGTATGATGCCTTAATGGCTTCGAAACAGGAGTTTGAAACCAAGCCCGAGCTAGAGGAAACTAACTAACTATATGGCGACTAAAGAGAAAGCGGACGATAAAAATCCAAACCAGATCAATATCGAGCTATCCGAAGAGGTAGCGGAAGGCGTATATTCAAATTTGGCAATGATCGCTCATTCCAATTCGGAATTTGTGATTGATTTTATCCGCTTGATGCCCGGGGTGCCAAAGGCAAAGGTAAAATCCAGGATCGTAATTACACCTGAGCATGCCAAGCGCTTATTGAAAGCGCTTGATGATAATATCCACAAATATGAGGATACTTTTGGGGCCATCAAACAAAACGAGGAGGCCCCAAAATTCCCTATCAATTTTGGTGGCACTGTAGGAGAAGCATAACAGCGCTTTTTTGGCCATTCTAAGCTCTCGTAAGGTACTAAATTATAGATCTGAAGCCTTGACTTGTAAATCGGCTTTTAAGTGCATCAAACCCTCTTTTTAGGGTCTGCAATTTTTTAATTTTAAGCGTCCAAAATTAGTAGTTTGATATTTTGGATAGTTTTTCATATTCAGTACCTTTGCATTCCTAAATTTTAAACTAGAAACGAAAAATTTGTCCGCATAAATGCCTACGATTCAGCAATTAGTTCGAAAGGGTAGAAAGAAATTGACCTCAAAATCGAAGTCTCCGGCTTTGGATTCTTGCCCACAAAGAAGGGGTGTTTGTACCCGAGTGTACACCACTACCCCCAAAAAGCCCAACTCTGCTATGCGCAAAGTAGCGAGGGTAAGATTAACCAATGGCAAGGAGGTGAATGCATACATTCCTGGTGAAGGGCACAATTTGCAGGAGCACTCAATTGTTCTGATCAGAGGAGGAAGGGTAAAGGATTTACCGGGTGTACGTTACCACATTATCAGAGGGGCGCTGGACACGGCCGGGGTGAGCGGTCGCTTACAAAGGAGATCAAAATACGGCGCTAAAAGACCCAAGAAATAAGCATACTCAAAGTCATTACAAATGAGAAAGGCAAAACCTAAGAAAAGATACATTTTACCTGATCCAAAGCATCAGGACGAATTGGTAACAAAATTTGTCAACTACTTAATGGTTGATGGTAAGAAGAGTCTTGCCTATTCGATTTTTTATGATGCCATTGAAATAGTTGAGAAAAAGTCTGAAGAGGGTGGTGGTTTGGAGCTTTGGAAAAAAGCCTTAAGCAATATCACGCCATCGGTGGAGGTGAAAAGTCGTCGTGTTGGAGGTTCTACTTTCCAAGTTCCTTTGGAAGTAAGACCTAGCAGGAAAGTTTCTTTGGGTATCAAATGGATGATAAAGTATGCTAGGGCTAGAGGCGAGAAGACGATGAAAGAGCGGTTAGCCGGTGAAATACTTGCGGCTGCTAAAGGCGAAGGCGCCGCAGTTAAGAAAAAGGATGATACACATCGGATGGCAGAATCCAATCGGGCGTTTTCACATTTTAGATTCTAAGAATAGCGATGTCTAAAAAAGATTTAAAATATTTAAGGAATATCGGTATCATGGCTCACATTGATGCTGGTAAGACTACCACAACCGAGAGGATACTTTATTATACAGGTATCAGTCATAAGATCGGCGAGGTGCATGATGGCGCAGCTACTATGGATTGGATGGAGCAGGAGCAGGAGCGAGGGATCACTATCACCAGTGCTGCCACAACTACTTTCTGGAACTACCCCACTAATCAGGGGCAGCCATCAGATTCTACCAGTGAGTACCGCATCAACATTATTGATACTCCAGGTCATGTTGATTTTACTGTCGAGGTAGAGCGGTCATTAAGGGTATTGGACGGAGCAGTTGCCTTGTTCTGCGCCGTATCCGGTGTTGAGCCACAGTCGGAGACCGTCTGGCGTCAGGCCGACAAATACAATGTTCCCCGGATCTGTTTTGTAAATAAGATGGATCGCTCCGGAGCAGACTTCTTTAATGTAGTCACAGAGATCAAAGAAAAATTAGGAGCCAACCCTGTGCCTCTTCAAGTGCCAATTGGAGCCGAGGAGAAATTTAAAGGCGTTGTAGATCTGATCACAAACCAAGCCATTGTCTGGAATGAGGAAGACAGAGGGATGACCTATGAAGTGGTTGATATCCCAGAAGACCTGAAGGAGACAGTAGAGGAATGGCGTCAGAAATTGGTTGAGAGCGTTGCTGAGTATGATGATGCTTTACTGGAGAAATTCTTTGATGACCCCGATTCAATTACCAAGGAGGAAATGATGGAGGCCATCAGGAAGGCGGTTATTGATATGTCGTTTTCGCCGGTCATGTGTGGCTCTGCATTCAAGAACAAAGGTGTGCAAGCGGTTTTAGATGCTGTTT
>JBPCUG010000100.1:0-7443 GCA_051011275.1 Cyclobacteriaceae bacterium
CCTTGGTTTCTACGACCATTATTCCCTCTACACTTTCAGAGGTTGGCTTTGGCTTTCACGGCAACTTGGCATTGCAAAAAAATACGTTTACATATGAAATCTACATAGTTAACGGCCTCCAGGATGAAATCGTTGGCAGTGAACTGGGCCGCACTGATATACCCGCAGGGAAAAGTAGTGAGATGTTTGCTGAGGATAACAATGGTTCGCCAAGTTTTACCGGCCGAGTAGCATTCAAAAAAAGGAATATCGGTGAAGTTGGTTTCTCCTACTACGGAGGGTTATATAACACTTTTCAGCTGGACGGACTTACCATTGACCAAAAAAGAAGGCTGGATCTAGTGGCCTTAGATTACAATTTCAATTTTAAAAAGTTAAAAGTGTTAGGCGAATGGGTCAGCGCCTCAGTGGATGTTCCTCTAGAACTAGGCCCAAATTTTGGCAGTAAACAGTGGGGATTCCATACCGATCTGATCTACCCAATTTTGGAAAGGTCGATTTTGAAATTTGAAGAGGCTCAACTCAATGCAGCGTTTCGAATAGAATATGTTGATTACAACTTGGGAACATTTGAAGAAACCGGTCGAAATATCTTTGATCAGATAATAGCAATTACTCCTGGCCTTACCTTAAGATTATCGACTAATACGGTCCTAAAAACTAACTTTCGTTATCTTTGGGAAAGGGATGTTCTAGGTAACCCAACCTCAAAAACTGCAGGTTTCCAATTCGGATTCGCCAGCTACTTTTAGGCTTACCTTAATTTGGATAACCTATCCTACCTTCAGTTTCACATCATCGGTCAAAGGGTGACCTACGCAGATGAGCACATATCCATCTTCCTTCTCTTTTTCCGTCAGGCCTTCATCCTCATCCATTTTGATCTCTCCTGAAAGCAGTGAGCATCGGCATGCAGTACACAAACCGCTTTGGCAAGAATAAGGAAGGTCAATCCCAGCGTCTAGACCGGTTTCCAAAATAGTGCTATCAGGTTTTACAGTAATCTGCTGCTCCTGACCTTCATAAATTATAGTAACATTTCTGGTGATTAATCCATTTTCAGACTGATTTGTTTCATGGCTAGCAGCCACAAAGCTCTCCTTTCGTATACGGTCCTGGGAAATTGCCTTTCCCGCGAGATAAGATTCAACGATCTGCATCATTCCTTGCGGTCCACACATCCAATATTCTCTACTTTCAGATTCAGTACCACCGGCCAGAATTGTATCTAGTTTGGTAGCATCCAAAAACCCACTAAAACCTGACCAGTCATCTGGTGCCTCATCCAAAATATAGTTAAGATTGAGTCGACTCTGATATTTGATAGCCAGCTGATCCAATTGATCTTTAAAAATAATTGAGTTAATATTCCGGTTGGCATACACCAATGAAATAGTGCTTTGCGGCTCTTCGTTCATGATGAATTTAAGCAAAGACATGAACGGAGTAATACCGCTACCTCCAGCAAAAAAGACCAACTGCCTCTTATTTTCCTTCTTCACTTCAGTAGTAAAATTCCCAAGAGGTTCCATTACTCTGATCTCGTCCCCAACTTTAATCTGGTCAGCTAAGTAGTTGGACATCAAACCACCTCGCACTTTTTTAACTGTCACCGCAAGGTCCTTATCAATCCCAAGTGTGGAACAAAAAGAGTATGATCTTCTAACCTCTTTACCATCGATTTTGGCTATAAGAGTTAAAAACTGACCAGCCTGGTAGTTCATCCCCTCCTTGGGCATTTCAAAAACAATAGAGATCGCATCAGGAGTTTCCTGAATTATATTTTTGACTCTTAAAAGATAATATTGCTTGACAGCATTATCCGCATCCTGGGTGTTTTTCTTCCTTCTAAACAGATTTAACATGTAGGTCTTTCACTCTTCGGTTTTAAGCGCTACAAAACTAGCAAATTATTGTATCTACCAGTAGCTATAGTCTAAATAAACCGCGGCCTGGGGTTAATGTTTCTAAATTTTATATTTTTGCACCTTACATTCTAATTTACTCAGTGACATGGAATTAAACGAGCTCACCGCTTTATCACCGATTGACGGCAGATACAGAAGCAAGACTCAAATACTCAGCCCGTTTTTCTCTGAAAATGCTCTAATCAAATACCGTGTTCGAGTTGAAGTCGATTACTTTATCGCCCTGACCCAGCTACCCCTACCACAGTTGAAAAGTTTCGATCCTGCCAGCATTGCGGATCTAGAAAAAATAGTTGCAGATTTTGATCTTAAGGCTGCACAGGCGGTCAAAGCCTTTGAGCAAACTACCAATCATGATGTAAAAGCAGTAGAATATTTTCTCAAAGAGCGATTCGCTGCCCTTGGTTTAGGTGAATACAAAGAGTTTATCCATTTTGGATTGACTTCCCAAGATATTAACAATACTGCTATTCCCTTGCTGTTGAAAGATGCCATGGAGCAGATGATAGAACCTAAGCTGGCAGAGGTCAACCAAAAGATATCTTCTCTTGGTGATCAATGGAAAGATGTTTCTATGCTGGCGCGCACTCATGGGCAGCCGGCCTCCCCCACTAGATTAGGTAAGGAGTTGCAAGTTTTTCATGAAAGGGTGAAACATCAACTACATGCGTTGAAGCAAATTCCTTACTCCGCAAAATTTGGTGGTGCTACAGGTAATTTAAACGCACATCAAGTAGCTTATCCTGATGTGGATTGGTTGGTTTTTGCACAATCATTTATTGAGGGGCTTGGATTGCAAAGGAGTCATCCTACTACCCAAATAGAGCATTATGATCATCTTGCCGCCCTATTTGATAATTTAAAAAGGATCAATACCATTTTGATCGACCTTTCCAGGGACATCTGGCAATACATTTCAATGAATTACTTTACTCAAAAGATCAAGAAAGACGAAGTCGGCTCTTCGGCCATGCCACATAAGGTAAATCCTATTGACTTTGAAAATGCTGAGGGCAACTTAGGGTTGGCCAATGCCTTGTATCAACGTTTATCTGCCAAGCTGCCCATTTCAAGGTTGCAACGAGATCTTAGTGATTCTACGGTGATGCGCAATATAGGTGTTGGTATTGCACACAGTTACCTGGCCTTTGAATCCCTATTGAAAGGTTTAGGAAAAATTCAATTGAACGAGGTAGCGCTAAAGACTGATCTAGAGTTCAATTGGGCAGTTGTCGCGGAAGCCATTCAAACCATCTTGCGCCGGGAGGGCTACCCAAAGCCATATGAAGCTTTGAAAGAACTCACTCGTACTAATGAGCATATAACTCAGGAAAGCATCACCGCTTTTGTTGGCACACTGGAAGTTTCGGACACAGTAAAAGAAGAATTGCTTAGAATAACACCTTATAACTATACAGGGATTTGATAACATTGCAGGCTATGTTTTAAGTAGGAACCCGAAACCCAAAACTAACCAACATAATCCCCACTCCTATCTCTGCAGTTTGCCGTTCGTTTATTTAGCTTGGCTTTCCAGAATGGTCCATTCTTAAAGACCAGACCCATCTTCACCCCAAAATTGTGGGCCCACCTTTGAGCTTCACTTTCATAGCCCTGCTGCCCTTTCATGGTGATCAGGTACTCAAACCCCATCTCTCGGGTCACTTGATTGACACAAGGATTGCCATACAAGGTATTCTTAGTATTTCCCTTGATCAGGTAGCGTATCCTTTGCCTTTTGACTAGATGTCGTTTCTTCTTAGTAACAATTGCACTACTTCCTTCTCTCGGAATTTCAGATTCCTGTGATTGAGTAAAAGCAGGAAAACTAAAAAACCATAATATAAAAGCTGCACCAAAAGCTTTATTCCTCAACTTCATTATATAAAGTTTGATTCTTTTCAAAATCAAATAATGTCAACTTTCTGATATTGTAATAGGCGATCCAAAAGTCTCTCAAGGATTGAATATAAGTTCTTTTAGCCTCATCCTTATCTTTTAAGGCCAGATTCAGATCAGTTATGCTGATTTTCCCGATCAAGTACCTGTTTTTGGTAATTTCATATTTACGTTGGCCTATATCATCTGCCTGATGTGAAACAGCTACCTGATTTCTCAGCATGTCAAATTGCTTCACTTGAGTTATTACTTCCTGATCAAAATTAACTTCATCCTGCGCAATGGTATATTCTACTAGTTTTTGATTGGCTTCAGCAGTTTTTACAATGGATTTTTGTCGACCCCAGTCTAGTATTGGAATATCAAAGCCAATACGTATCCGCTGCTGGTCATCGGGATTGGAATATATGTCCCTTAAATTATTGGCTCGATTGGAAAACCCAAAAGTCGCAAAAAGATCAGCATTAAGGCCATTATTGCCACGGGCTTCAGCTACATCACGCTGCGCCTGCAAAGCCCTTCTCTGAAATGCCACAGCTTCCTGACGGTTTTTCCTTGCCTCTGTGACCGCTATTTCCTCATCGATTTGAAACTGTGGCAACTCGGCAGGTAGCTCCAATCCAATAAGCTCGTTACCAGTGATGCCGATGTAAGTTTTGAGACGCAGCTGTGAAGTCTCTAAGTCTAAGGTGGCTTGAGCAACTTCTTGCTCCGAGTTCAACAGATTTAACTCCAACTGCAACAAATCATTTTCGGCAATTTTTCCCAGTTGATACCTGCCCTGACCGATCTTCAATATGGTATCGTTGCTAGCCACATTTTTATTAGATATTTCCAGTGTGATCTGGGCCAGCAACATATCAAAGAACAATCCTGTAGTCTCGTTAGAAATGTCTTCCAACTCCTCGACGTATTCCTTTTTTGACTCGTCAAACAAAAGTGGTTCTATTTCTCGATCCCATTTGAGCGGGTTAAAACCAAAAAGTGGTTGCATCACACCAATGAAAAAAGGACTGCCGCTATAACGTATTACATCATTGTCAAAATCATCGAATCGATTCACTTCCGAGCTGGCAAATAGTCTAGCTCCGGTTAACCCTATCGACTGAGTTAAAGACAACTGCACATCAGAATTATTTATCGAAACAGGTTGAAATTCCGTGGTTCCATCAGGCTGGGTAACCGGGGTAAAAGAACGATTAAAATTCGGAAGTGTCCCACTCAAACCCAGTTGAGGTAAGTAATTTGATTTGTAGGTGCGCCATTGCCAAAACCGGTTTTCCTTTTGTGTTTCTGCCAGTAGTGAAGCCTGCGATTGACCACGAGCCAACGAAACTGCATCTCCCAGTGTTAGCAGCTTCTTTTGATGTTGAGCGATTACAGCCAAATGAAAAAAAACAAGCAAGCAGGCAAGAAGAGTAGATCGGGTCATTGAGGGTACAGAGATTTAGGGTTGTTCATTCGTATCTAAGAGAAGCAATCGGGTCTTGTTCAGCCGCTCGCTGGGCCGGTGTGATTCCAAAGATCAGACCTACACCCGCAGCCACACCAAATGAAAGAAAGATAGAGAAAAACGAAATAATAGTAGGAATATCGGCAATCTGTGAAACCACCACGGCCAAACCAACACCCAGGATAATACCCATCACTCCTCCTGCAACACTAATCATCATAGCTTCAAAAAGAAACTGCAGAACAATATCTTTTTTCTGAGCTCCTAGTGAGAGTCGCAAGCCAATCTCCTTAATGCGTTCCAAAACTGAAGCCAGCATAATATTCATAATACCGATCCCGCCCACTACCAAGGAGATACCTGCGATAGCACCCAAGACCATATTAAATATTTGCTTGGTTTTCTGCTGCTGCTTAAGCAATAGTTCCGGAATGGATATCTCGTAATCGATCACTTTAAAATGACGTCTACTAAGCAGTCGGGAGATAATTTCCGCTGTGGCATTTAATGATCCGGTCTCATTTATTTGGACCACTAGTCGGTCCAATTGATGATAGTTGGTGGGACGGCGTACGCTTTCTTCATTCTCCTCATTATTATTGTTTTGATTAGCTCGCTTCAAAATATTCTCAGTAACTAAGGCACGGTTTTTATAGCGGATTAACATAGTCTTAAGTGGTGTATATACATCCATATTATAATCCCTGATACCCAAATTACTGATACTGTTTTCGGATATGACCCTCGCCTCTAAAACACCTACAATTTTAAGCCAATGTTGCCCACATTTGATCTCTTTGCCAATGGGATCCTCTTGGCTAAAGAATCTTGCTTGTATCCCTTTCCCGATCACGCATACCGACGCGCCTTTGTCAATCTGGGGTTGATTAAAATTCTTGCCAGCTGCAAAATTAAAGTTGGCTATCTCGAAGTAGTTGGGAGATACTCCTACAAGTTTGGCCGACCGGCGGATACCGTTTTTAATAATATAAGTCTCCAGCAAGATCTCAGGACTTATATTTTCAATCCCAGGGATTACCTTTTGAATACTTTCGGCGTCTAGCAAAGTTAATCCGGGAGAAAATTTCTGGCTGGCCTTTAAGCTTTCCGTCTCCTCCAGTTCCTCTTCGGTTTGCTCAATTATAGGGGTAACAACGATATTATTTACTCCGACAAGCTTTATCTGCTCCAGTATCTCCTCTTGTGCTCCATTTCCGATTGCCATCATTGCGATAACCGCGGCCACACCGAAAATAATGCCCAAAGCAGTGAGCATTGAACGAACCTTGTTGGTCTTTACCGCTTCCAGGGCGATTTGAAAATTGGCTAAAAACCTGGGATGTATCAACGTGAGGTGCTTAACTCGGTGGGAACGTTCTCCAACAAGACTACATCCTTGTCTGCTGCCCCATTAGGTAATGAAAGATACAAACGATCATTTTCACCAACGCCGTCGATGATCACAGCCTCATTACTATTTGTTGCACCAATGACCACTTGTTGCTTACTAAATCCGATGCCACTTTTCTTGATCACATAAGAAAGGCTATCACCCTGGCTATGTAGACATTCCAAAGGCACATACACAACATCTGGGAGCACATCAGCAATAATGGTATTGCTGGTGGTCATTGCCGGCCTCAAAGTGGAATCACTCTCATTAACTTGTATACTTACCTCAAATACCTTGGAGTCAGAGTTGGGCTTTTGCTCCCCCATGTTGGCCACACTGATCACCGAACCGGTAAGCTTCTTATCTGGAAAGGCATCCAACCCCAGCTGTACTTTTTGGCCCATCTCCACCTTGCGGATATCTACTTCGTTCACATAGGTCTTGGATACCATGGTAGTAAGATCTGGCAAGGTAGCCACCGTAGGATCCCAGGTCTGAATCATAGAACCAGCCTTGATCCGATTGCCATTCCAATCCCGATGATAAATTACCATGCCCGGTTCAGGAGCCATTATCGAAAAGCCCTGAGATAATTTCTGCAAAAAATCGTACTCATTCTGATCTTCTGCCAGCTCAGCACCTGCTTCTTGCATCTGCGCAACTGCTTTGTTATACTGAAGCTTGTAGTTTTCCTGTGCCTGTTTATCTTCTCTTTCCGCCTTTTCCAAATCGATCTCAGCTTGTTTTATAGTGGCGGGCGGCTCATAAGT
>JBPCUG010000101.1:0-3244 GCA_051011275.1 Cyclobacteriaceae bacterium
GGATTGGATATGCATTGGCTCGTAGCGAGCGCAGGATCCGTGGTAGATTTCCCGAGGAAACAATTAACAATGGCGTTTTCTATCCATCTAACTATGACAGAACTCATGATTTTAAATCGGTAAATAGTCTGCAAGTATCCAAGAGATTAACCCTTTCAGCAAACTTCGTATACACTACAGGTCGACCTATTACCTTACCAGATGGGAAATTTGAGTTCGAAGGCACTTTGGTTCCCAATTTTTCTAGTCGAAATCAACAAAGAATTCCAACATATCACCGATTGGATCTTTCTGCTCATTTGGTAGGCAAGAATAAAAAAAAGAAACGCTGGCAAGGAAGTTGGACATTTGCCCTATACAACGCTTACTTTAGAAAGAATGTTTTTTCAGTTGCGCTTGAGCCAGATGTCAGTGACCCCTTTAAAACAAACCTGAATAAAGTTTCTCTTATCCGGACTGCCATTCCTTCAGTTACTTACAATTTTGAGTTTTGATTATGTTTAGAGTTACTTGGATATTCTCATTGCTACTAGGCTTACTTGGCTGCACTAATCCATTGGATGATCCCTTACCGGTAAGCACTCCAAAAATGGTTGTCCAGGGTTGGATCACTGATCGACCAGGTCCCCACGAGGTTGTGCTCTCGACTACCGCTCCTTTTGATAGCAATCAACCGACCCCAAAGATCGCCGGCGCAACTGTTATGATAGTGGACGACCAAGGTGCGGTATACCCACTTTTCGAATCCAGCCGAGCAGGCTATTATCAAACCGCTGACACAGCCCGAGGGGTTGTTGGAAGGTCTTATGCTCTTAAGGTATTTACAAAAGAAAGCATGCAGTATCAATCATTGCCCGAGTCACTGGTTGCTGTTCCTTCGATAGAAAGCTTCTCCTGCATATCTGACGAAAATCAGCAAGGCATTACCGGAAGTACCGTTTCTATCAGTTTTACCGACTTCGCCAACCAACCAAACTTCTATCGATGGAAAGTATTTATTAATGGTGAAAACAAATCTGGGGAGGTATATCTAGGGATCGATGACTTTATTGATGGCAACCAACTACAAGTAGAATTGGGGTTTTACGAAAGCAAACCATTGGATGTTTTTAGAATTGAGCAATTATCACTCACTGAAAGCGGATTCGAATACCTTGAAATGCTAACCACTCAAACATTTGGCTTGGGCACAGTATTCAGCCCAGCACCTGCTCCGATCCCTAGTAATCTTCATAATGTAAATAATCCAAATGAGCAAGTTTTGGGCTATTTTGGAGCTTCCTCCGTGGCCTCTGTCGCTTTTGTAAAAGACTAGCTAACCAGGATCAAGCAATTATTAAATTTTTATTAAGTCTCTTTAGGGGTAGTCATAAAATCACTTGACTTACTACTAAATGATCTAGGTTAATGCCTCTACAAACGGCTTAAGAAACCTTTGACATTTTATGTTGTCCTTAGCACAAATAAGAAACTTATGAAACTGTTTTTTTTACCTCTAATAATTTTTGGATTTTATTTGCCCTCATTAGCGCAAGTTATCTCACCTATAGAGGGTGAGAAGTTTACAATTAACGGTTACGTGAAAGATCATAGCAATGGTGAAGAACTGATCGGAGCTACGGTTTACATAAAGGAACTAGAAACCGGCGCCATAACCAATGCCTATGGTTTTTATTCTCTTACCCTACCGGTAGGCACCTACACCTTGCTGTACACCTATATCGGCCACCAAACTATGGTCGAGGTCATCAACCTCAACAAAGATATAAGTCTCAATATCGAGCTGCCGGTTGAAACCGTTTTGTTAGAAGATATTGTGGTAAAGGGAGAAAGAGAAGATATCAATGTAGCTGATGTCACTATGAGTCGCAACAAAATAGACATTGAGCAAGTTAAGAGTTTGCCTGCGCTCCTCGGAGAGCCTGATATAATTAAAATGGTTCAGCTACAACCGGGAGTGATCTCTGCAGCCGAAGGAACCTCCGGTTATTTTGTACGAGGGGGTAGTGCGGATCAAAACCTGGTTTTGATTGACGAAGCCCCTATCTATGATCCCTCCCACTTCTTCGGATTATTCTCGGTGTTCAATGCAGACGTGATAAAGGACTCGGAGTTATATAAAGGCGGGATACCATCACAGTTTGGGGGCCGGCTATCCTCCATATTAGATGTGAGAACTAAAGATGGGAACAACAAAAGATTGGCCGGGTCCGCCGGCATTGGCTCGCTGGCAAGCAGAGTGATGTTGGAAGGACCTATTAAAAAAAATAACAGCTCTTTCCTTATCTCCGGAAGGCGTTCATATCTAGATCTTTTCTTGAGAGGGCGGAATGTGAACAAAGTATATTTCTACGACGCCAATGCGAAAATTAATTGGAGGAAAAATAATAACAATCGGTTTTTTCTAGCCGCTTATGTGGGGAGAGACGTGCAGGAGTTTGGCAGGGACGGCAAATTCAGCTGGGGTAATGCTACCGGTACTTTTAGGTGGAACCACCTCTTTAGTGAAAGGCTGTTTTCCAATACTACTTTGATCTTTAGCAATTTTGACTACGGACTAGAAATATTTGACCCGATCGAGGGCCTGGACTGGACTGCAGGTTTACAAGAGGGTTCTTTCAAACAAGATTTCAGTTACTTTGTAAGCCCAAAAAATGAATTGAGTTTTGGTTATCACGGCACTGTTCGCAGGTTTGACCCTGGCATTATCACTCCTAACTCCGACAAGTCAATTTTTGCCACCACGCAGTTGGAAAAAATGTATGCATTGGATCACGCTTTCTATCTAGGCAATGAACAACAGATCAGCTCCAAGCTTACTGTACAATATGGACTAAGGCTTTCTATTTTTCAGAATACCGGCCCTTCTACCATATATAAATATCGTGATCCTAAAGACAACGTAAATATTGATATCATTGATTCTGTTAAGTATAAGCGGTGGGAAAACATTAAAACCTTTCAAAATCTGGAACCTCGTTTTTCCGCTCGTTATTTAGTGAATCCCAGTACTTCATTAAAGTTTTCATACAACAGAATGGTGCAAAACATCCACTTGATGTCAAATGCCACTGTGTCACTGCCCTTTAATACTTGGGCTCCTAGTTCGCCGTACCTCAATCCGCAGCGATCCGATCAACTGGCGCTAGGATACTTTAGAAACTTTAATGATAACATGTTTGAGTTTTCTGTAGAAGGATACTATAAGTGGATGGAGAACCTTACCGATTTTGCAGACAATGCT
>JBPCUG010000102.1:0-10027 GCA_051011275.1 Cyclobacteriaceae bacterium
GAGGTGTTTTGAACGGCACTTATCCTCTGGTAGTTGGCGTCCGCTCTGCTGTTATGCTGCCCTTTGATCATTTGGGACTGATCATTGTGGATGAGGAACATGAAAACAGCTATAAGCAATATGAGCCGGCTCCGAGATACCACGCCAGGGATGTGGCCTTAGTTTTGGCGCAAAAACACAGAGCCAAAACCCTTCTAGGTTCGGCCACACCTTCTGTTGAAACCTATCACCTGGCAAAAGAAAAAAGGCATGGTTTGGTGGTGCTGAGCCAACGGTATGGTGAAGCTCAATTGCCGAAATTTCAATTAGTAAAATTAGAGAAGACCAAAGAACCTCAAAATGATTTCTCTCCTGAACTGGTGGCGGCTATGGAAAATTGCCTTACCAAAAATGAACAAGTAATCATTTTTCAAAACCGTCGAGGGTATGCCCCGTTTCTTTCGTGCCAGGTTTGCGGCTGGATACCGGAATGCAATCATTGTTCTGTAAGTCTTACCTACCACATGTACACTCAAGAACTGCGGTGTCACTATTGTGGTTACAAGGAAAAGATGCCTACCACTTGCCGAGAATGTGAATCAAGTGATCTGGATTTAAAAGGGTATGGCACCGAGCAACTGGAGGAGAACTTGAAGCTTTTGTTTCCGGAAGCCAAAGTGCAGCGGATGGATCTGGATACCACCAGACGCAAGCACAGCTATCAAGCCATCATCGACGATTTCGAAAAAGGTGATATAGACATTCTGGTAGGCACACAAATGGTTACTAAAGGTTTGGATTTTGATAAAGTAAGCCTGGTGGGAGTTCTTGATATCGATCGCATCATACATTATCCTGATTTCCGGTCGCATGAAAAGGCCTTTCAATTGATCACCCAGGTAAGTGGTCGAGCCGGTAGGCGCGATCAGCCAGGTCTGGTGATCATTCAAACCAATCAACCACAGCATCCGCTATTGCACAAGATTGTCACTTATGACTACGCAGGTTGCTTTGAGCGAGAAATCTACGAACGAGAAAACTACCAATGGCCTCCCTTCGTTCGCCTTATCCGTATGGTGGTAAAAAGTACCGATAAACAACAAGTGGGGCCGGCTGCTTTCCAACTTCACGGTAGCCTGGCTAATGCTTTAGGTGCAGCTAGGGTTTTGGGACCTCAAGAGCCTATGATCTCAAAGATCAGGAACTATTACCTTATGGAAATCTACATTAAACTGGAAAGAGATAAGATAAATATGGGAGCAGCTAAACAGTTGCTAAAAGAGCAAACAGCAACACTGAAGCAGGATAAAAAATACAAGAAGGTTCAAGTAGTTATTGATGTCGACCCGTATTAAGCGCTGCCTTAGCTATAGATAGTCTATACCAAACATGGTATTTGCGGCTGCGGTTGGTTATATTTAATACTATGAGGGGAAGGTTGAAATGTCTTTTGCTATTAAGTTTCCTACTAGTTGGTGCTACGATGCAGGCGCAGAATTTTCAGAACGGATTATACTTTGTCGGGAAAGCTGCAGAGGAAGACGAATGCCTTGACCCTATCAAATCCAAATATGCCGATAGTACATACTGCCTTACCGGCCAGCCAATCATTGCCAGTCAAGACTTTGGATCGGTAGGAAAAATTCATCCAAGATCCGTATTGGGAGGTAGTTATTTTGTCATTGCATTAACACCCTCAAGTATAAAAACCATGAAGGTGATTGAAGATAGGAGCTTGGGTGAACATATGGGTTTGGTTGTGAGTAGTCGGCTGGTGGGCAAAGTTAAAGTAAGTGAGCTGGCCGAGAAAGGTCTTATAAAAGTGGGCGATGGGCTCCTGCCGGGACAACTAAGGAAACTTCATAGTGCTCTTTCCAACCCCTCTAATTCTGAGCACTAACTAAAGTAGAGATCCTTAAACTCGAAGAGCAGAATAACCAAGTTGTAAACAAAATGCCCGATCACTCCGTACCAGATAGATTTATATTTGTATCGAAAGTAGCCAAAAACGTAACCTAAGGGTAGTAGCCAGAGCAGCGCGATCAAATCCATGTGCATGATCCCGAATAATAGCGCGGTTACCAAAATGGCAGTTTTCGGGCTAGAAAGTTTCTCTACAAAAGTGAATAAGAACCCTCGAAAGGCTAACTCTTCAAAAATGGCCGGCTGCAAGCAAACAAATAAGATAGCATACAAAACCGGGTATGGGTAGTCTGTAAAAATAAGCGTATAGTAGTAGATCTCCTCATACAATGCTTGAGAAATATAATTAGCCAGAAAGTTGACCACCACCGCCCCGGCAACCAGCAAGGCGATGATCTTTACCAATGGTTTAAGCCTAAGTGTTTGCAGCTTAAAGATCGCAATCAAGTCATTGTAATAGAAAGCCACAAAGATCAAAGTGATTGAGGAGATTATGCCATCAGCGTATAGCATATTCTCGAAGGTGTCTTCTACAAGGTCACTGTATTTGTAAATGCATATCACCAGCAAGTCCAGGAAAAAGTAAATGAGCAGAGGATAGAGCCACTTCAGTTCCTGTGACACCCAATTATTCACTCTCACCCCGCAGGCTGGGCAATAGTTTACTGCTACAGGCAACATCTTTTCACAAGTCCCGCAAGTCAGACTTTCATGAGTATGGACAAATCTATTTTGGCTAGGAATATTCAAGGACTAAATTATGGGCTTCTTCTCTGTTGGTAGCTCAGATAAAATGCGGTTGGCTTTTCTGGCAGATATGACCCCTCTAATTAAAAATACAGTAACAATTGCTTTAATAATGATCCCCTTGTACAAGGTATCTGGGTCTAGAAAAGCATTCAATAGTATGAAAGTTACGAACAAGATAAGCCCACATAGAATAGATATAAAAGGCTTTTCCTGACTCCATAATCCCAGAACCAGGTATAGAATAGCGATCACCAAATTCCCAATCATTAACCTGGCATCATCCTGGATACCCAAACCAACTATTAATCCATATAAAGCAGTAAAGCAAGCGATCACATACAACGTAGCGGCCGCATTTCTGATCATTTGCTGTGCCTGGGTAAGGTCCGCTTTTTTTAGGTGTATTTCGCTAATGAACCGATGTTTTTCCTCGTTGGAGCCCCCTTGGGGAAAGCCGCAATGGTGACAATACCTATCTTCTGAACTAAGAGACTGAAAACAATGGCCGCAATGGGTCCGAGGCTTAGTAGCTGAATAGGGTATATAGTTTTTCTCCAAATCCTGCATAAAAGCGGCTAGAACTGCCTTTTTACAGTATCAAAAATCAAAAATTAGAGTCTCGAAAACAATTTAAAAAAGAGGCTAACCTTGTTGATGTAATTTTTGGGAGTGATTATATATCCCATTCATCGTTTAAGATGCTGATTGCATGGTGCGCGGTCATATCAAATTGGCAAGGAACCACAGAAACGTAGTTATTGGCAATTGCCCATTCGTCATTGTCTTCCCCTTTATCAAAGTTCACAAAATTGCCAGCCATCCAAAAATATTTGCGGCCCGTTGGGTCGCGGCGCAAATCAAACTCCTCCTGCCATTTAGCACGAGCCTGCCGGCAAATCTTCACCCCTTGGATAGGTTGATTGCGTTTCGGTGGAAAGTTTACATTCAAGGCTACTCCCTTGGGCAGGCTATTTTCCAAAACCTGTCGAGCTATATTCTTTACATGCTCGCCAATGTGATCGAATGAAGCACTTGAAGAGTAGTCACAAAGAGAAAAGCCCACTGAAGGTAATCCTTCAATAGCCCCCTCGATGGCAGCGGACATGGTACCGGAGTACAATACACTGATCGAGGTATTACTGCCATGATTGATGCCACTCACCATCAGATCTGGTCGCCGGTCTTTGAGTACATGATGTTTGGCTAGCTTAACACAATCGGCTGGAGTACCGGAACACTTATAAGCAACCAGATCATCGAACAAATCAGTTTGGTCCAGGCGCAATGTGTTGCCTATAGTGATCGCATGTCCCATCCCCGATTGTGGACTATCCGGAGCCACCACTACCACCTCCCCTACCTCTCGCATCAAAGCAACCAGGCGCCTGATGCCAGGAGCATAGATCCCATCATCATTCGAAACCAATATCAGCGGTTTAGCCATAGGACGTAAAAGTAATATTAATTACCGGAAAACCAGAAATGAAAATATTCAAAAAAATTAAAGATAAAAGGCGGCGGGCTCCAAAGGTAAGTTAAGCATTCATACTAACCCTCTTCAAGCGTATTGTAATAAGCGGTAATCCTCTCCAGGTCTCTACGTCGGTCCACATTCAAGTTGTGGCTACCTATGAACTTCTTAATTTCATCGGATTGCTTACCCATTATTCTTACTAAGTCCCTTTTTTTATTAGAATACCAAGTAATCTGACCTTTCTCGTCTAAAAAATAGTATTGGTACACCAATTTGTTGCGTGTATAATAATAGCTGCTGCGACCATAGTAAGAGTTATATGGTGCCACCGACTCAGTGGCTATCATTTCCCGAGCTAGCAAAGTTAGACTAGACCCTTCGTACAGCACCTCAAACAGAATAGGTGTTTCGTAATCCTCGCTAACCTGGTAGGGCAAAGAGTAAAACTGTCTATAGCTTTCTACAGCTTCATCAAATATCTCGAAGTAAAGGATCTTTTTTGAGCTATAGGCTTGCAGCGTATTATTGCTATTAAGCTGGATCAGGTCACCTTCTAAATTGTATTTGATCAGCCCCTTATAAGTTTGATCGTTGGTCAATACTACCTTGCCTTCATGCCATATCTCTGAAGGGAACTGCTGTGCAACTGCTTGCCAAGCGCCGGAAAGGATAATGAAGCAAAGTACTACAGATTTCATTTTACATTTTCCTTTAAAATACTGTGGCCTAATTTGTCTATTTTGGTCTTAAGATACCTTTCGTTATGGGCATTAGGAGTTATTTCAATTGGCACATTTTCAATAATCTCCAGATTGTAACCTATTAGCCCGGCTCTCTTTTTAGGGTTATTGGACATGAACCTCATTTTTGTAACTCCTATGTCTCTCAATATCTGGGCTCCTACTCCATAATCCCGCTGGTCTTTTTTAAAGCCCAATTCTAAATTTGCCTCTACCGTATCCAACCCGTTTTCCTGGAGCTTATAGGCTTTTAATTTATTTATCAAACCAATACCTCTGCCTTCTTGGTTCATATATAAGACTACCCCCTTGCCTTCCTCTTCCACCATTTGCATGGCGCTGTGCAATTGGGCGCCGCAATCGCAACGGCAAGAGCCGAATATGTCTCCGGTAACACAGGAAGAGTGTACTCTTACCAATATTGGTTCATCCTTCTCCCAAGTTCCTTTTACCAAAGCCAAATGTGTATCACCCGTATTGACCTGGGTATATGCCTTAAGGTCGAACTCCCCAAAATCCGTGGGTAGAAGCACCTCAGCTTCTTTGCGAATGAGGCTTTCGTTTTGCAGTCGGTATTCAATAAGATCCTTGATGCTTACAAATTTCAATTTGAACCTATTAGCCACTTTCCTCAAATCCTCTAGGCGAGCCATACTCCCATCATCATTCATTATTTCTACCAGCACGCCAGCCGAAGCGAAACCGGCAAGTCTGGCGAAATCTACTGCTGCCTCTGTGTGACCTGTACGCCTCAAAACGCCACCCTCTTTGGCCATCAAAGGAAAAATATGACCTGGCTTGGCAAATTCTTCCGGTTGAGAATCCACATTTACCAGCCTTTGGATGGTTCTGGCCCGGTCGGCTGCGGAGATCCCGGTAGAATTGCCGTGGCCTTTAAGATCCACTGAAACAGTAAATGCCGTACTAAAGGAATCGGTATTACGACCAACCATTAGCTCCAGACCCATCTCTTCACACCGTTGTTCGGTAAGAGCCAGACAGATCAGGCCTCGACCATGAGTGGCCATAAAATTGATTATTTCAGGCGTAACGTGTTCCGCAGCACAAATAAAATCCCCTTCATTCTCTCGGTTCTCATCGTCTGCTACAATGATTACTTCACCCTTTTTTATGGCTTCCACAGCCTCAGATATAGGATCAAACACTACTTCTTTGCTCATTATTGTTACCCTTTTACTATTGAATAGGCTTAAATTTACTACAATTTGGAGGATTAAACGAACCAAATCCGCCCTTCGATGGACTCCCTACTATTAACTAACAAAGGCAAACAGACGTTCCTGGGTCAGTCAGATATTACAATTCCTAATAGGTCAGCAATGGCTATTTGAGATTTTTTTAGCTCGGAATGCACCTTCTGCAGGTCTTCAATCTCGTGGGTTCCAGCTGATTTTAAGGCTTCTAAATTTTGTGATATCATTTTACGGATGATCCGATACTTTAGTCGCAAAACATTGGAGTAGGCCATTTCAGTTATCATCTCTTTCTCTCGCGGCACATAAATGCGGTACTTTTCCTGCCATTGCTCACTGAGCTCGTACCTGTCTGCGATCACGTGGATCACTGTTTGCTTTAATTCGCTAGTGGAGTGCTTAAGAAAATAGTCGGCCTTGATCAAATTGCCCTTCTGTAATTCCTCCTTAAAAATGGCAAGGATATCTTTATACAAAGGTGTGATAAACTCGATCTCTTCCAGCTCTCGAAACAAATAGTCGTACAATCGATTCCCATCTTCGATCAGGCTGCTTCCATAGTTGAGCAAGAGCCGGATGCTTTCTTTTTCCTGTAGCGCAATAATGTCCTCGATTGCGGATTCACTATCAGTTTCTGCAGGAGGTTCAATTGGAGGAGCGATCATTTGCTGCCGTTCTTCCAGCTTCCGTTGTTGCTGACGTTGATTGATCTGGCGTTTATTCAATTCGGATATCAGTATCGATTCATCGATCTCCAAAAGTTGGCTGCATTGTTTTAGGTAAACTGCCCGCCTTACAGGGTCGGGAACCTTTCCAATACTAGCGACTACCTCCTTTATAGTTTCTGCTTTTTTTATAGGGTCACCTTGGGACTCCTTCAGGAACAGCTCCGTTTTGAAAGTAATGAAATCCTTTTGCTCTTTTTCCAGGTACTCTTTGAAGGCTGTAGTGCCTAGCTCTTGCGAGTAACTGTCCGGGTCCTCTCCTGGAGGAAAGCTTACTACCCTCACATTTGCGCCGGACTCAAGGATCATATCAACACCCCGAATGGAGGCTTTAACACCGGCCGCATCGCCATCAAAAAGCACCGTAATATTGGATGTATATCTTTTTATCAGCTTGATTTGATCTGCGGTCAAAGAGGTACCAGATGATGATACTACATTAGGGACATCCGAAAGGTGCAATGAAATGACATCGGTATATCCCTCAACCAGATAGCAATTATCTCGCTGTCGTAAGGCATTCTTAGCCTGATGCAATCCGTAAAGTACCTTGCTTTTATGGTAGACTTCCGTTTCGGGAGAGTTGAGGTATTTTGGTTGCTGTTCTGATCTTAGCGCCCTGGCGCCGAAAGCGATCACCTTACCACTAATATTGTGGACCGGAAAGCTCACGCGACCTCGAAAGCGATCGTAAACCCGATCTTCCTTTTTTATCAAAAGACCGGCGCGCTCCAAAAGCTCCTGGTTATAGCCTTGCTCTTGGGCGGCTTTCAATAAGCCGTCCCACTTGTCGAATGTATAACCTAAGCCAAAAGATTGAATGATCTGTTCATTATATCCACGCTCCTTGAAATACCCGAGTCCCACTGCTTGCCCCTCCGACTCCTGCCATAAATTATTTTGAAAGTAATCCTGGGCGAAGGCCAAAACTATAAATAGGCTTTCTCGCTCATTTTGCTGGATCACCTCAGCTTCACTAAACTCCGCTTCCTCAATCTCAATACCATATTTGCCAGCCAGGTATTTCATTGCTTCTAGATAATCCAAGCCTTCTATTTCCTTGACAAACTCGATAGCATCTCCAGCTTTTCCGCAACCAAAACACTTATAAATACCCTTAGTCGGGGAAACTGAAAAAGAGGGTGTTTTTTCATCGTGGAAGGGACAACAGGCCCACATATTTTGACCCTTGCGCTTCAATGAGACGAAATCAGATACCACCTCCTCAATATCAATCAATTGGTGTATCTCTGCTATGGTTTTTTGACTAATGCGCAATTGGTTGATTCATTAAAGGGGAGGTCCGGATCAGATTATTCAAGCCAAAATAGATAGAGCAAATAAAGATACAAAATTCTCTGTTCTACCTTGTCCCACAGATTGAACATTTTCTGTTAACAAACGATTTTATCGGAACTAATACTACCTAAACTCAACGATTCAAGGTAAATTTGAACCAGCGACTTCGCTTACTATGGCCTTTAGCAAAGAAAATATCCTCAAAGCCCTTCGCACTGTAGATGACCCAGATTTGAAACAAGATCTGGTTTCATTGGGGATGATCGAGAATATCCAAGTTGAGGAAATGTCGGTAAGCTTTACAGTGGTGTTAACCACACCTGCATGCCCCTTAAAGGAACTGATCAAAAACGAGTGTATCACTGCCGTACAAAATGAGGTGGGCACCTCGGTTGCAGTTAATATTACTATGAGTTCAAATGTTACCTCTTCGAGAGATCAAGGCCCGGTTTTGCCAAATGTAAAAAACATTATAGCCGTCGCGTCGGGCAAAGGTGGGGTTGGCAAATCTACAGTCTCTGCCAATCTCGCTGTTGCGCTGGCTAAGGAAGGCGCAAAAGTGGGTTTGATAGACGCTGACATTTTTGGGCCTTCGATTCCAACCATGTTTAATTGTGAGCACGAGCAACCCGGAATAATCCAAAAAAATGAAAAGAACTATATCCAGCCGATAGAACAGTATGGCGTAAAGCTGATCTCCATAGGATTCTTAACTCCAAGTGACAATGCGGTAGTTTGGCGCGGTCCGATGGCCAGCTCTGCCTTGAAACAGTTTATGGCGGATACCGAATGGGGCCCTCTTGACTATCTGCTGGTGGACCTCCCACCCGGCACCAGTGACATTCATCTTACCTTGGTCCAAACGGTGCCGGTTACCGGAGCGGTGATCGTGACCACCCCTCAAAAAGTAGCAATTGCCGATGCACAGAAGGGGTTAGCCATGTTTCAGCAGTCCAATATTAAGGTCCCGGTATTGGGTATTATTGAAAATATGTCTTTCTTTATTCCCGAGGAGCATCCGGAAGAGCGATATTATATCTTTGGCAAAGAAGGAGGCCAAACCCTAGCCGAAGATACCGGGTTACCCCTATTGGGGCAGATACCATTAGTACAAAATATTCGCGAAAGTGGGGACAATGGATATCCGAGCGTACTGAAAGATGATATTACTGCTTCGTTCTTTCAGGAATTGGCTACCTCCCTGGCCCGGCAGGTAGCAATTAGAAACGCCAACTACCAAGAGACTAAAAAAGTAGAAGTTAACACATAAGTTATGGCGCAACATTCAGTGATCAACTCCGAACTGACCGATAGAGTAGAGGCCGCCTTAGACGGGATAAGGCCTTACCTGAAGGCCGATGGAGGTGATGTGAAAGTAGTAGAGGTAACCAACGAACTGGTGGTAAAAATTGAGTTACTTGGTGCTTGTGGTGCTTGTCCTATGTCCACTATGACTTTCAAAGCTGGGGTTGAGGAGGCCATTCGGAAAGCTGCTCCTGAAATATTAGGGGTTGAAGCCATTAACATCACGGAACCCGACGATCCCCGTGCAGAATTACCATCGAATCTGCGGTGAATTGATAACAATGCATCAATCCAACCTTTAAACTATTGAATTTTTTGGGTTAAATTGCAGTTTATACTTCACAGGTGCGCCTTTAAGTATGACCCTCACCACATGGCGAAATTAAGCTTCCTTTTCCTATCTCTGATATTAGCAATACCCGTTTTTAGCCAGAAAAAATGTGCAACGGTCGAGTATGAGGATTTAAGGAAACTGATGAACCCCCAGCTTGAAAGTAGCGAACAATTTGAAGCCTGGATGGCAGAACAATTGTTGCTCAAACGCCAAAACAAGGCTTCCAGATCGGGAACGGCAAGCAATCATTTGATCATACCGGTGGTAGTACATGTAGTGCACAA
>JBPCUG010000103.1:0-3865 GCA_051011275.1 Cyclobacteriaceae bacterium
CTTATGCACTATGGGGTATTTCACAAAAGAATCTGGCTCGCACCAATTATCCGTTAGGGCAGTTGACCAAGGCTCAGATCAGGGAGATGGCATTGGAACGAAGTTTTAAAAACTTGGTTACTAAATCGGAATCTTACGAGATCTGCTTCGTTCCGGACAATGATTATCGCGGATTTTTAAAGCGCCGGGTAGAAGGTTTGGAGGAACAAGTAGGAGGTGGGGAATTTATCACCGAGACCGGTGAGATACTTGGCCATCATGAAGGATACCCGTTTTATACGGTAGGACAAAGAAAGGGTTTAGGGGTTGCTTTAGGATATCCAGTTTATGTTACTGAAATACAGAAGGATGAAAATAGAGTTGTGTTGGGCACGTTTGATGAGTTGGCTAGAGATGGAATGTATGTCAACCAGTTAAATATGGTTAAGTATGCCGATATTCAAGGAAGGAAAATGGATACTGTGACCAAAGTAAGATATAACGACCCTGGGACTCCTGCGGTAGTCGACCAGGTGGATGATACTATGAAAGTCTTTTTTGGTAAAGGAGTGCATGCTATCGCTCCGGGCCAGGCTGCTGTGTTTTATGAGGACGATGATGTAATTGGAGGAGGATGGATCACTTCAAGCTTCCGACAGAATGCGAAGTAGACTTGGCATCTTAATTTGTTTTCTGTTATCGGTCCTTATGGCCTGTGAAGATCCTCCCAATCGATTGGATCCTGATATTGGATTGGATTTTTTTCCATTAGAGATCGGTGACTTTAGAGTATATAATGTTGAGACGATCAATATTGATAAAGATACAACCAATTATCAGCTTAAGGAGGTAGTAGCAGACTCCTTTGCAATCGGGCAGGGAGAGACCGCATTTGTACTTCATCGTTTTACAAGGGAACAAGAAAATCTACCCTGGGATCTAGACTCGGTGTGGACGGCCCGCCTTAGTGGGAGGTATGCCGTGGTTGTTGAGAATAACATTCCGTTTGCCAAAGTACATTTTCCGGTTGCTGAAGGCTTAACTTGGGATGGAAATAGCTTTAATAGTGCTCCTGAGGCTATTTACGAAGTTAAGTCACTCGACCAACCTTTTCAAGTCGAAGATCAATCGTTTAATAGATCTTTGGAGATCAATGAGAAGGATGTATTTGACACCTTGATTTTTAGGGATGTACAAAAGGCGGTTTACGCTAGAGAGATAGGATTGATCTATATAAGGAAAGAGCGGATTGATTTTTGCAGGTTTGTAGAATGTTTGGGGGAAATAGAATCAGGAACTATTGTCGAACAAAAATTAGTGGATTATGGCCAGGAGTAAATGTGCGATAGTAGGTATTTTATTTATTCTAGCTCATTTCCCCAGTTGGTCTCAGGGACACAGATTTGCCGTCTTCTTCAGCGATAAGAATGCCACAGAGTATACAGTAGATCAGCCTGGGGAGTTCCTCTCCGCTCGAGCAATTGAAAGACGTCAAAAACAGGAGATTCCAATAATTGAGCAAGATTTTCCTGTAAATGCAAACTATGTCACCGGCATAAAGGATTTAGGTATTAAGGTCTGGTATAGCTCTAGGTGGCTAAATATGATCTTGATCGAAGCCGACTCCAGTAGGTTGCCAGAGTTGACCAGCTTGGCATTTGTCTCTGATATAGAATTTGTTGCTCCCGGCAAACTTGGAGGTACCAATGGTCGCAGTAAGCATGGACGGATTAAGTACAATGGACGATCAGGCAGCGCTACTTTTCAAAATCAAATATTAGGGGTGGATTCGATGCACTCCCAAGGCTATACTGGTCAAGATATGCTCATCGGAATTTTTGATGGAGGATTTGAAAATGCCGATGAAATTAGCGCCTTTGATCACTTACGAAATGCGTCCAAGATCAAAGCAACTTTTGATTACGTGACTAACACAAATGATGTCTATCGTTATAGCGATCATGGGACCCAGGCTTTTTCAACCATTGGGGCTTCCGATCCATCTACTATGACTGGTACTGCTCCCGATGCTGATTTTATTCTTTGCGTTACAGAAGATGTCTTTAGCGAATATCGGGTGGAGGAGTACAATTGGCTGTTTGCCGCAGAGTTTGCCGATAGCGCGGGGGTAGATGTAATAAACACTTCTCTTGGTTACAATACTTTTGACGATCCAAGCATGAACTATACGGCTGCCGATCTCGATGGAAACACAGCAGTTATTAGCTGGGCCGCATCTATCGCTGCTACAAAAGGAATAGTCATTGTTGTCAGTGCTGGGAACTCTGGTAGTGGGTCATGGAAATTTATTACCACCCCTGCAGATGGTTTGGACGTACTCGCCGTGGGAGCCATTCAGCCAGATTCACTGAAAGCTTCGTTCAGTTCTTTTGGCCCAACAGCTGATGGCAGGATCAAACCGGATGTTGTAGCACTAGGTGTCCAGGTATCTACTATCGATCAAAGTGGGCAGGTGGCTCAAAGCAATGGCACTTCTTTTGCTGCGCCTCAAGTAGCAGGATTAGTGGCTGGCTATTGGCAGGCACATCCTGAAATGGGTTACAAAGAAGTACTTGATGCCATAAGAAACTCAGGTAACCAGGCCGGCCAGCCAAACAATGCAACCGGTTGGGGTTTGCCAAATTTTAATAATACAAGGCAGTTGGTAACTGGCTTGGACGAGGTTGAGGATTTTTTTTTCTCAGTTTATCCTAATCCAATAAAGGGGAATAAGTTATTGATAAAAAGTAATGTGAACTCAGGTTCTTTTAGTTTTAGGTTATACAGCAGTGCCGGTCAAGTCCTAGCTCAAGAAAGCCGTACCTTCAATGCTACTAACTCTGTTGCGTTAGATCTACCTGACTTGACACCTGGCTTGTATATTTTGTCGCTCACCTCAAAACACAGAAATCAAAAGGTTAAGCTGATAAAATACTGATCAGCCTACCAATTTTACCAGCCCATCCGTTCCTTAAGCGATTCTATATGAGCCAAATGATGATCCCCATGCCAGGCATAAAGAGCGATGTTCTTGTCCAACCTTACCGCCTTTTGAGTGTCGGGGTGGATATAAGATTTTTGCATATCATCCGCTGTTAATGATTTAAGCAGCACTACCCATCTGTTGTGCAACGCATCCAAGAGATCCAGGGATAAGTCAACTGGGCTAGTACAAGCATCTGGTAATGCGGCCCAGCTCTTTTCATCATAAGCCTTAATTGTTGGCTGGTCTTCAGTAAGGGTCCATCTGAATCTTATATAACTATTAATATGGCTATCGGCCAAATGATGGACTACTTTCCGAACAGTCCAGCCTCCAGGGCGATAAGGCGTATCCAATTGTTCATCGGTAAGTCCTTGTACAGATTGTCTGATCTTAGAAGGCAACACGCTGATTTGATCAATATAAGTTGTAATGTTATCAGAAGTTATAGTCAAAGGTATCTTTAACTTACCTATAGGGTATTGCAGTTTTTCCAGGGCTTGCTCGTCCATTGCAGTGAAGTTTTATTTTAAATATACAAGATTAAAAGAACAACGATGATTCCTCTAGTTGTATTCAAGCAATACATTCAATTGCAGATGTATTGAACCAGCGAGCTTTTGAATTGTATTCTTAGCTCTATTTTTATTACTTTAGAAAAGCAAATTAGAGATCAAACCATGGATCAACCTAGTATTCCTCAAAAAAACCCTTATGTTATGGACCTAGAACCAGGAAATTACGCCTGGTGCGCCTGTGGGAAAAGTGAAAACCAGCCTTACTGTGATGGTTCACATAAAGGATCAGAATTTACCCCAATCGTGGAGAAAATAACTGAGGCTAAAAAGGTAGCTTGGTGCGGATGTAAACATTCCGGCAATAAGCCTTACTGCGATGGTAGTC
>JBPCUG010000104.1:0-8378 GCA_051011275.1 Cyclobacteriaceae bacterium
TGTAGCATTGATATCGCTTGGTGTGCACCTATTTTTCACTGTTTGTGGAATATTCTTTCTATTTTGAGCATCGATTCTAACTAAACGAGTTGTATGATTAAATCAATGACCGGTTTTGGGGTAGCCCAGCTTAAGACCGATAAAGTGAGCATTTTAGTAGAAGTAAAGTCACTAAACTCCAAATTTTTAGATGCCAACATCAAGCTCCCAAAAAGCTTTTTTGACAAAGAGATCGAGCTCAGAAAGCTTCTAGGTGAGAAACTGGAACGAGGAAAGGTGTCTTTAAGTGTCAATTACTTCAGAAAAGATGAAGAAAATCCTCGGGTATCGTTTAATCAAAACCTATTTAAGTTTTACTATACTCAGCTACAGAAGTTAGCCGAAGAATCGGGCGCGAATCAAGATGAACTGCTTAAAATTTGCTTGCAATATCCGGATGTGATCCAAACTGAGGAGTCAAAGGATATGCTGAAAAAGGAATGGAAGGTGCTGTCTGAATGCATATTAGAAGCTATTGGCAAATGTGACAACTACCGTAGTCAGGAAGGTAAGACTTTGATGAAGAAGCTGGTAGTCTATATAGATCGGATTGAGGCATTTCTAGGAAAAATAGAAAAGCAGGACCCAGCAAGGATCCAAAAAATCAAAGAGCGGATTCAACAGCACCTAGAAGAGATCTCCCAAAAAGATCAGTTCGACCCGAATCGCTTTGAGCAAGAGATGATCTATTTCATTGAAAAGCTGGATATCAGTGAAGAAAAGGTGAGATTAAAGTCCCACCTCGAGTATTTTCTTGACATTTTAAATAACGAAAGCGGGCAAGGCAAAAAATTAGGCTTTATCAGCCAGGAAATCGGTAGGGAGATTAACACCATCGGCTCAAAGGCTAATGATGCCCAAATTCAGCGTCATGTGGTTGGTATGAAAGAGGAGCTGGAAAAGATTAAGGAACAACTTTTGAACATTCTATAAAATAAAAGGGATGGTAAATACCATCCCCTTCACTTAGAATTTCTTGCCTTCCTTTAGTTCAGCTTAAATATAATAGGAAGTTGCATCCTTACCCTTACAGGCCGGCCTCGTTGTTTCCCCGGTTTCCATTTAGGTGCACTTTGTATTACTCTCACAGCTTCTTCATCACAGCCAGCTCCAATACCTTTCAGCACTCTCACGTCGGTAAGCCCACCATCTTTTCCTACTACAAAGGTTACATATACTTTTCCTTCAATACCCATTCTTCTAGCCTGAGGAGGGTATTTCATCTTGTCACCTACGAATTTATAGAAGGCCTTCATTCCGCCAATTGGTGCTGGTTGATCTTCCACAAATTGGAAGATCTCGTCAGCTTCTTCTTCAGCAGGAGCTTCCTCAAATACTACATCTTCAATGACAGTTTCTTCTGTTACCTCAACATCGAGATCAACTTCGATTTCTTCTTCAATTTCCTCCTCGTCAGGTACTTCAATAATCTCAGGAGGAGTGATTTGAGGAGGGGGAGGAGGTGGCTGCTCTGTAATTGGAATATCTTCCAACTCATCAATGTCCACATCAACAGCTCCTAGGTCTACAAGCGAGTCTTCATAAGAGCGCCATTCAAAAGCGGTTACGATTAATAGCATACTGACCATCAGACCGATACTAAGGTAAAAACCAGACTTCTTGAATAGGTCAGATGATGGGTTTTTCTTTGCTTCCATAAGTGTTATTTTTAATATAGCGTGTATAGCTACCTATCTCAAATATACAAAAACAATTCATTTTTTCTCCAAACTACCGACAACTTTCTGGTAGCCTCTATATAGCAACATTCCACCCAAACATCCTAGCAGATTTGCAATAAGATCTAGCAAATCAATATTTCGTCCCGGTACCCAATATTGTAATCCTTCAACTACTGTCCCATATAACACACAATACGCCAATATGCGTAACCCCCTCTTATCTCCATCATCTTCTGGTGCGCCATACCTAATTCCCATATAGGCCAAGAAAGATAAGACTAAAAACACCCCAAAATGGAGTAGTTTGTCGACCATGATCTCGCCTATTTTCAAGGAAGGTAAATGTTCCCCTGGAGTTAAAGTCAAGATCAAAATGATTAACGCCCAGACTAATGCTGGTAGCTGGTACTTAAATAACATTTGATAAAGTATAGTGGGTTCCCTTATGCCCCGATCAATGATTTGTAGGCCTCAAAGTCAAGTAGTTCAGCGTTACCTTTGTCTTCATCGGAAACTGAGATTTTGATCAACCACCCGGTACCATAAGGATCTGAGTTCACGAGCTCGGGTTCGGCCTCAAGTTCTGGGTTCACTTCTTCTACCTTACCATCGATTGGCATGAATAAGTCCGATACAGTTTTTACCGCTTCCACTGTACCAAAGACCTCACCGGCCTTAATGGTTTCTCCTTCGGTTTCTATTTCCAGGTAGACAATATCGCCAAGCTCCTTTTGAGCAAAATCTGTGATCCCGACAAGGGCGGTTCCGTTGTCACTGTCAAATCGGACCCACTCGTGGTCCTTAGTATAATTGAGGTCTTCAGGTAAATTCATTGTATTTTTTTCTCAAAAATACATTCTTTTTTTTGATAGAGAAATATTATTGAGCCAAACTAAAACTCAGCTGAACTCCGAATCTGGTGGTGGCTCTCTTGAAGGAATTGGTCACTTTAGGTTCGTTGATATTGCGTTCAAAATATACCTGCACATTAAGGCGATCATTCACCACATAGCTTACAGATGGACTCAACTGGAAATTAAGGTTACCGCTGGTGACAGTACTCACGTCGTTGATCTTTCTTTGCAGCGTTTGAGAATCTCCAATGGCAAAATCCAATTGAAAGCTAAGATCGTTTTCTAACGTAACGGTCTTGCCTTTTACCTTGAATGGTATTTTGAATCCCTGCTTCCTATAACCGAATCCCAATACAAAATCTTCTCGTCTAAGCTCTGTGAGCTGGGAATTGGATAATTGCAAGGCCAGATTTCTTTCTTTCCTGTACTCCAAACGTATATCCATTCGACTCTTAGTCCTGAGGTTGAGCCCTATCAATGGAGCAAATCGTTCGGTGATCGCTACTTGGTTGAGAACAAATACCGGTATCCATTCACCATTGTCGTTAAATTCGTCCGGGAAGGGATAATCTTCAATATTATTATTTAGATCAACCAGAAAAGGGTCTATATACGCTCCGGCATTGTTGAAATTGGCCACATCAAAATTAGAGGTGTAGGAATGAGTTAGATTTACAGCACTAAACACTTCGCTTAATGCCGGTATTTTACTTAAACCTGCATAGTCCAAACGCCAGTTGGGCAGTGGCGTTTTTGGAAAGGGAGATAGATTAATGGTATTAGCATCTTTACCGGTATATGCTGCAATGAAGGCCGGTATCAATATGTCTTGCGATTGGTCCCCATAAGCTCCTCCTGAATTGGTATTTTCTTGAGCTAGCCTGTCTTTTATGATATCAATATTACTTTCGAATTCTTGAAATACCGGTGAGACATTATCAATGTTATCTTTTGAAAATGCGGTTTTGAGAGCCAGAAAGGAAATACTATAAGCGCCATTGCGATTGGGATTGAATGACTCGACATCGGTTCCCGCATCATTAAACCTGAATATCTCTTGATAGTTAGCTGACTTGAGCTTGCGCACGGTTACATCGATTTTGAGGTCACGTACCGGTTCTAGCCGCGCAGAGATATTGAGATCGATGGTATTTGATTGACCAAAAGGCTGAGTAAGAAATGGGCTTGGTGCTATCCAGTTGTTAGCTACTGCTTGGTCCTTAATACCTAAGCTTTGGCTACCCAATATAAAAGAGAGCCCTGGTGCATTCCACCCTCGGTCCATGCCGAACAAGTGGGCGTCAGGCATAAAACCTGGCAAGATAGTCCCTTCCCTAATACCATAGGTGGCATTTACAGATCGGACAGACATTAGTAGTCTGGCTAGTCCTTTGAACAATTTGTAATCGGGTCGCTTTATTTCCGTGGTATCTGATTCGTCTGCTTCATCCGCCTCCTTACTTCTCGGCCTTTCGCTTCTTGCTGGAGGGGCGTTTAGCTTTTGTAAGAACTTATTCTTGTTATATAAGCTTACTAAATCAATTCGACTGGTAATATTTCTATCACGACTATTCTGAATGATGTTACCTAATGAATCCTTTTGGTTTACCTCTTGAGTGGGGTTGAATGCCCCTGAGGTCCAACTGTAGTTTAAGTTGTAGTTCAGGTCTGCACTGATCCAATCTGTAAAGGGTATTTTATCCAAAGGAAGCTTGTAATTCAGCCCTATGGTTTGATCGTAATTTTTTAATCTTCCCAAGTTTTTAAGATTGTTTTTTACTTGGTCTCGTTTGGCTTCGGTATCAAGATCACCTTCTGGTTCATCAATCACAGCGTTAGCTCTAGCCGAGTAATCCAAACTAAGGTTTTGAGTAAGGTTCCACCTTAGGCTATAAATTCGATTAAACGTAAAGTACTTCTCGAAATAAGGTTCAACCCCTAGGGTTGTCAGTTGGTTATTACGGTCGACTCCCCAAAGCTGCGTTTTCACAAATCGTCGGTCAACATCAGCGCGTAATGAGATATTACTGGGTAGCGGTGAAATATTGAAATCCTTGATCAACTGCAGGTAGGGAGACTTCAACTTTTCGGAGTTCTGGAAAGGTGCGAAGCTGGTTTCTTTGGGAGTGAAGTTGTAGGCTATAGCCGCTTTGGTACTACGAGCCGCGTATGATTCAGTTTCGTGATTACTGCGGCTCAGCTCACTATGGGCAAAAGTAAAAGTGAAATTTTCGATGTCATAAATTCGGGACTTGGCCTCAGGCTTTAGTTTTACTTTGCGCACGTTAGTAAAGTTGATGCTTTTGAACGTGCTTCGTTCCTCAATAATTTTTCTATATCGGTCGGCTTCGGTCGGACTCCGGGTGTTAAGCGAGGTTTTTACTCTTATGTCCGGATCTCTAGGGTCGAACTCAGGTGTAATTCGCGTATTTTCATAGCTGACAAACATGGGTATTTGTAAGCCGGTTTCAGCTGGTATCAACTTATCAAGATTCACATTGGCAGAAATATCAAATTCCGTTGTTTGCTCTCGGGTTCTATCAGAGATCTTATCTTGAATACTGCCAAAACCGAGCGTAGTATGACGTACCGATGCATTTACCACCGCAAAATCGGCCAATTTTAGATTAAGATTGGCATTGGCCGCCCATCCAGCGGTTTGATCAAAGTCAGAAACTCGCAGCTCATTGGTCCAGACACAAACGGATTTAGGAGCGCCATCAGCGCTCTCAGGATTACGGATGCCAAGCATAAGGGCGTAAACGCTGCTCATATCTGGATTTCCCTTTACACGTATTTTATGCCGCCCAACTTGCTTGGGACCACCCTGAGGGAAAGGTAGGGTAAGGTCTGCATTTTGTTGATTTCGCTCGGATTTCAAAGCGTAAAACTCCTCTATAGCCAAGTCGATTTCGTTTTCTAGCGGCCACAATTCTCTAGGGTCTGAGGGCGTATCCGGTGATACCAATAATGGGATCTCAACTTCATAATAGTTTTGAGTAAAATCAGTTCCTATCCGGAGAAAAGCCGATACTTCATTGTCCCTGGTAGTTGGACTCTCAGCATGGATAAACATTTGCAACCTGCCGTAGTTGATAAGGTCGAAATTTACGTTTTTAAATACTGCTCGAGCATCACGATCTGCCAGGTCATCTATGCATAATTGAAGGGCTTGCTCATTAAGTCTTCTTTCAATGGTAGAGGTATTGTCACGGTCTCTCTGAAAACCGGGAGGTGGCTCATAGCTAGGATTGTTCTCATCACTTACCACGGAAACAGTGAACGAAGGATCGTCACTGTCGCGGTCTTCAAAAAATCCAGTTTCTTCAAGGCTTTCAGTATAACGTCGCCATTGGCTTCCCAGCAATTGAAAATCTCCCATTCTTAATACAATTGGTTGAGAGAAACCGGTAAGGTAGCTGCGGATATAACGGATAGTTTTGAAACCGTCAATTGAGCCCTGCTTTCGATCCGGCTCCCGAATGGGTATTCTAAATAAGTACCAAGTAACATTATCACCAGAAGGAGTAGGGGCAGTAATAGCATCTACGATATTTTGACGGCCTACCTGTAGGTCAGTGGGGTTAAGGTCTATATTATATTCATAGTACCCCTCAAGGTCACTGATGGTGTTGTCAGTATTTAGATCTTCATTGTCAGGAAAATTGCTGCCAGCAGGAACGAAGTTCTGGTTGTTATTGGTTGCTACCGGTGAATTGTTTTCCGGATTGTTGAAATTCTTATATCTCTCCAAGACTTGCTGATTTTCTTGGTCAGCAGTGGTGTTGAGGTAATAGATAAAGTTATCAGCCGAAGGGTCGGCACTCAACTGGTCTCGAACACCAGCTGGGAGCTGGTTTAGAAAATCTTGAAATTGACTAACTTCTCCTTCGTCATCAAGGCCATCAAAGCCTACGTCTTGATTTTCCCTTGAGGTGGTACTATTATCGAAGGCATTGGTTAGATACTGCTGCGTGGTCACCTTACCCCATATAGTGGTATCCGTCTGATTCTGTTCGCCGTCAGGGTCCAGACCGTTCTCAAAACCGTGAGATTGATCCGGAATAAAATCTTCGGATACATTTCCCAAATTGAAAACGAGCTTTCCTTGTGTGTCTGTGTTATTCTGATCGCTGTAATTTGGAATGTCATCGTAGCCAGCTTGCACGATCCCGTTGGTGCCAGGAAGAAATGGATCCAGTAGCCAAAATTCTATAAACTCAATATTGGTTTTGTCGAAATCTACATCCGAGGTTATGGCCCGGGTGATCCCACCCCAATTGGTACTGGGATCTTCTAGAAAACCTGTGGCGTCTAGATCTGGATTATAATTGTAAGGCCCTCTTTCCGATGGGAAATAGGCGATGTCCATAATTGGTAAATTGGTATTTACAACTTGCTCATCCCTTTCTCTGAAAATTTCCTGTGGAGATATCTGTCTCACATAGTTATTGGTGGTTTCTATATTGTCCGGTCGGTTGCGATCACTAGAGCGATAAAATACATTGTCAATAATATACCAGGCAATTTTGGCTCGTTTAAAATTGTAATTCAGATCGCTGGAGGAGCCGTTAAAAAGATCACCTTCAACATTTGGTGTACTGGCCAGTTTCCAGCTCTGAGGGTTGCCAAGAGCAAACGGGGTTACTGCTGCTTCAAAATCATCCAAAAAGCTGATCCCTTTTCCATTCTTTTTGTTGGAGGTGCCTGGCAGCAATTGTGCAAACTCAGCATTGAAAGTGACCATTGAGGGTTCCTTGGTTTGGATCAAGGGCAAGGCGTCCACCATTTTTGTCAGAAATCTGGATTCTTTTCTATAGTTAAGGTCCAGTCCCCATTTCAGGTTTCTTACCGGCTCGTCTCCTATGCTGGTACGGGTGATCAGCGGCCGCTCATTAAGATATAGAACAGTTGCACCGAGGTTGACATCATCGTTGAATTTATAATCGAACCGGGTACCCATCAGGCTTCTGGTCTGAAAACTAAACAAGTCTGCCTTTTCGTAGTCTATATTAATTTGCTTTCCCGATATCAATATGCTTTCATCGATAATGATCACTTTTCCCAGATTGTAATCCACCCGGTAATGCACTCCTTCGGTCAATATCGTATTACCAGCGGTAACTGTAACTGAATTCTCCGCGATATTGATACCGGGCAAAACTATTTCATTGGAAGACCCAGCTAGGAACTGTCCTTTGAGAAAGAATTTATTCTTTAACACATTTTGCTCAGCATCTGCTTTAGTGGTCTGGTAAATATCATCAAAGACAAACCGATCTTTTAGACCTTGTTCTGAAGGTTCGAACAAACGCTCCAAATCTGACCCAAACGGTTCAAGCACTGGAAAAACAATGCTACCTGTTTCGCTATTTATTGTGAGGCCATCTACAAAGTCAAAGTTCCCATCGGGCTGAGGGTCATTCAATTGGTTCAGCTGATCCAGCCCAAACAGCTCCACCAAAGGAACATCTTTAGTATTGACCCCTACATTGAGGCTAGGATTGTCTTGCCCTGTTTCATCATCGCGATAGATAATGCGTAATTGAAAGCTTTCCTGCGAGATCTGACTGGCGTTTAGGGTGTAAACATTCTTCATCATCAGATCCCAGGTATTGGCTTGAGTATTTACTTGGTTAGGTCTTAATAATTTTAAAAAGATAACTTGGTCCTCGGGGCGACTTCCATAGTCATCGGTCAGCTCTCCAACTTTATAATTTCTGCCTTCATAGGAGTATTCATAAGCCACTGCCAATACTTCGTCATTTTGAAGCTTGCGGAACATAGTGATGTAGCCAAGCTG
>JBPCUG010000105.1:0-3044 GCA_051011275.1 Cyclobacteriaceae bacterium
TGGTTATGCGATCCTGGTAAGTCAACTTATTTAGCTCCTCTACGTGCTTGAAAATGGCCTTTTTAATTTTCTTAGTCATACAATCCACATCTATATGAGCCCCGCCAAGAGGTTCTCGTATGATCCCATCGATAAGTTTATATTTTAGCATATCCGGGGCTGTCAACTTAAGTGCCTCGGCAGCTTGTTCCTTAAAGTCCCAGCTACGCCAAAGGATTGAAGAGCAAGACTCCGGAGAGATCACCGAGTACCAAGTGTTTTCCAGCATAAGCACCTTATCTCCTACTGCAATTCCCAAGGCTCCACCGGAAGCACCTTCACCGATGATAATACATATTACAGGTACTTTTAATAAAAACATTTCCTGAATACTGCGGGCAATGGCTTCACCTTGGCCACGTTCCTCGGCTTCAAGTCCAGGATAAGCGCCTGGGGTGTCGATTAAAGTAACGATGGGTATGTTAAACTTCTCTGCTATCTTCATCAGGCGCAAAGCCTTACGATAGCCCTCAGGATTGGCCATACCGAAATTGCGCATTTGCCGCTGCTTAGTATTTCTACCTTTTTGCTGGCCAATGAACATGATCGTTTGACCATCCACATTACCCAACCCACCTATCATGGCTTTGTCATCCTTGAAGCTGCGGTCTCCATGAAGCTCAATAAAATCGTCACAGAGCTGTTGAATATAATCGAGGGTATAGGGTCGATCAGGGTGTCGGGATAGTTGGACCCGCTGCCATCTTGTAAGATTGCTGAAGGTCTCTTGCTTTAGTTCCTTAATCTTATCCTCTAATGATTTGACCGCCTCGGTAACATCTACATTACTTATCTGGGCCAGGTCCTTCATGTCGGCCAATTTGGCCTCCAGTTCTGCTATGGGTTTTTCAAATTCCAAAAGCATCGGGTTGTTGATTCCGGTGGTAAATTTATAACTTTTATTAAAGCAACAATCATATAACGAAAAAGAATAAATTATTCATATCAGAGGTTGCAAATAATAATTTATGCGCCTACATTTGCATCACTTTTCCCGTCACTTAGGGAGATAACGAATTACAAATTGGTCTGGTAGTTCAGTTGGTTAGAATGCCTGCCTGTCACGCAGGAGGTCGCGAGTTCGAGTCTCGTCCAGACCGCAAGAAGCTCTTTTCAAGAGCTTTTTTGTTTATGACCTACTACGTATACATCATCCAAAGTCTAAAGGATAATTCCTTCTACATTGGATATTCAAAGGATTTAGTTCTCAAGGGTCGGAAAGCATAATAGCTCTAACACCCGATGAAAATCGGGAAGTCTCGTCCAGACCGCAGGGGTAGGCCCGAACCCATCATCTGATGGAGAGGCGGGCTTTTATTTATAGGCCATTCTTAAACAAATGAACCTCTATTAGGACTTGTATAACTTGCCCTCTTTGCAGTACTCATTGCGTATACCCTCCATAAGATCTTGTAGATCGATCCGGGTGCTTTCTTTTGATAATGATTTCAAGCATGCATATTGAACTACGTTCACAACATTCGCTCCGGTAAGCTCATAATTTCTTGATATGCTGGAAAGATTGATCCCTTGATCCCGTTCAAAGTGTTGTGGCAAGGTTCTGTCCCAAAGCTCTAGCCGCTCAGAATATTGGGGACTAGGAAAATAGATTTGGGATTGGAACCTTCTGGTAAATGCTTCATCAATATTACTTTTGAAATTAGTGGCTAGAATTACCAACCCCCCATACTCTTCCGTTCGTTGTAAAAGATAAGAAACTTCCTGATTGGCATAACGATCGTGGGCATCCCGCACATTGGTGCGCTTTCCAAATAAGGCATCCGCCTCGTCAAAAAACAAAATCCAATCCTTATTTTCAGCCCTATCAAAAAGTTTGGCAAGGTTTTTCTCGGTCTCCCCTATGAATTTTGAAATCACCATGGAAAGGTCAATCTTGTATACCGGCTTACCAGTACACTTGCCCAATAAGGAGGCAGTTAAGGTTTTGCCTGTACCGGGACGGCCATAAAAAAGGGCACGATAGCCAGGCTTTACTTTCTTTCTTAAATCAGGGTGATCCAATAGTTGTGATCCGTATTTTACCCAGGTCTCCAATTCATGTATTTTCTCATTGGTTTCAGCAGGTAATATGAGATCTTCCCATTCCATAAGGGTCGTAATATGTCTTGCTGGAAAGTTAATTCCGAACTTAGGAAGAGACACATTTCCTGAAATAAACTGATCTACATATTCCTGCCCCATCATGATTTTTGCGCTCATGGGAGGTTCGCCAGACTTCGTTTCATCCAACCATAATATTTGGTGTTTGGCAAAAAAATGATCCGGCTGAAAATATCTTTGTATACTAAAACGTTGCGCCAGATCATCTCCCCCTAGTAGAAAAAGGGCAGTTTCTCCAGTAGGTAAAAAACCCCGAAAATTGGTACCTCGAACTCCCCCGATTTTAGGAAAGTCACCTCTATCTCCCAGGTGAAGTTCAATAGCGCTGTCCAATAAGTCGGGAATAATATGAGGAGCCAAGGCCAATAGTAATAAAGTTATTTCCTCCTCATTGATTGTGGCTTCCCTCACAGAATCGGGAACTTCTAAGGTCCAATCATCCCAGTTAGGTATCTGAGGTTCCTCCACCTTATTGCTTGAAGGGAAATATTGGTTCATTCGGTAATGAATAAGTTGCTTTAGATATTGAAATTCCTTGGGAAATCCATTTAAATTTTCAGTTGCAGCCATAGCGGTAGTATTTATTTCCTCATCGACTCCTGCAGAATGTTCCTCAGGAGTATCTTTTTGGTATTGGGTAGTAGATTGTGATGTAAACAATCCCTTAATAAACTGTCCTAAGCTCTTCTTAGTCATGTTTAAGGTTATTTGTTGCCTTTCTTCTTTTTGCCTTTTTGTTGAATGACATGGGTTAATTCATGTGCTAATAGTCGTTTTCCTGATGCAGTTTCCGGATGGTATTTGTCGCTATTAAAATAAATATCCCGGCCCTGGGTAAATGCCTGGGCCCCCAATTGTTGGTTCAACTCCCGGGCCTCTGAATC
>JBPCUG010000106.1:0-8592 GCA_051011275.1 Cyclobacteriaceae bacterium
GGCTATCGCCATCAACTTCAATGGCCAGCCTTAAATCTTTACAGTAGAAATCAACTACAAAGATATTTATAGGCCGCTGCCGATCGAAATCATGACCGAGCATTTGTTTTTGTTTGAGCTCGTTCCAAAGTAACACTTCCGAAAGTGTCATGTTTTTCCGAAGCATTTTGGCTATGGCTTTTAACTTCGGATTGTACGGTATTATTTTTCTTCTGGCCATTTTACCCACCCCTGCCCCTCCCAGGAGGGGACCTACACAATGACGTATTGCTGAATATAGAGGTATAGCTTAATTATAGCACCTTGGTTTGCCCCGGTACTGGAATGGGGTAGTAACCATTCTCATCAGGCATTACGGGAGGATCAGCATCGAAAGCAAAGTTCTTGGGCATGATGCTCATTTCAGAGTTCATTGCCTCTTCCCATTGGATCACTTGTCCGGAGTAGGTGGCCATACGACCCATGATGGCGGTCATTGTGCTTTTCGCCCCATATTCAAGATTGTCTATTACCTTGCCAGCTCTAATGGCAGCGAATAACTGATCGTGCTCAACCTGATAAGGATTTGGATCATCATTGCCTTGGTGGTCATATACAGTTTCACCGCCATAAGACTTGATCAAACCATGATGATCTGAATTGGTATCTACTGTACCTATAGTTCCCTGAAAATGCTCCGATACACGGCTCATTGTGCCGGGTTGGTGACGGCATTGGCTGGATATAACCGCCCCATTAGGGTATACAAATTCAACAAAGTGGTGGTCGAATATTTCTCCATGGTCTTTGCCAGTGCGCACTTCGCGACCTCCCATGCCTTGTGCTGAAACAGGATAACTATCCAGGAACCAATTGGCTACATCAATGTTGTGTATATGCTGTTCCAAAATGTGGTCACCGCAGAGCCAGTTGAAATAATACCAATTACGCGTCTGGTATTCCATTTCCGTCTGCCCTGGTTTTCTTGGTCGCACCCATACGCCAGCGCTGTTCCAATAAACCTGGCCGGAGACGATGTCCCCCATAGCCCCATCTCTTATTTGCTTGACAACGGCCTGGTAATTCTTCTGATAGTGCCGTTGCAATCCAACCACCACATTTAGCTTTTTCTCTTTCGCTATTTTTCCAGCAGCTAGTACCTTGCGGATACCCGGCGCATCGGTGGCCAGAGGTTTCTCAATAAACAGATGCTTACCCTGGTTTACAGCATATTCAAAGTGAATAGGTCTAAATCCTGGAGGAGTGGTTAGAATCACTACATCAGCCTGGTCGATAGCACCTTTATAGCCATCAAAACCAACAAATTTATTTTTTTCCGGGACGTTTACTTTCTTTTTATCACCTCCGAACTTCTGATTGACATTGCTAAGACAATCTTCCATGCGATCTTGAAAGGCGTCAGCAACTGCCACCAACTGTACGTTGTCATCAGCACTGATTGCCTGGACTGCTGCTCCTGTACCACGGCCTCCACAACCAACCAGAGCTACTTTTAAGGTGTCACTGCCGGAGGCATATGCACTTGCTCCCACTGGTAGGCCGGCAGCCAAGATCCCGCTAGAAGCGACAACAGTTGTTTTGCAAAAGTCGCGACGCGATGGTATTCTGTTTTGTGTTTTGTTCTTTTTCATAATTTGAGGTGTTTTAATCTCCAAAGTCTCTTATAGGTTTGATCCAATATGTTTCTATTTCTTCCGGAGGAGGTGGCTTCAAAGGACGCACCACTCTAAATCCGGCAAAAGGTGCATCCGTATGCCACCACAGGCTTTTGGGAAACTGGGGGTCCCTTACCTTCATCTTGGCATATGAAGCTTTTCTAGCCGCACTTCGCAAGCCATTGGCATCGTCCTGCCAAGAGCCGCCTCGAAGTACTCGTGGATATAGCTGCTCTGGCCGGTTCCAGGTTTTTCCTTTCTTTTCTCCATAAAATGCTGGAGTGTACTGATCCATGGTCCATTCAGATACATTTCCATGCATATCATGTAAACCCCAGACATTTGGCTTCTTTGTACCCACCTTTTGATATCCGTTTGGTGCATTATTTTTGTACCATCCGTATTCCTTGAGTGCAGCCAAATCTTCGCCAAAACTATAACTGCCAGTTGATCCGGCTCGGCAAGCATACTCCCATTCGGCTTCTGTGGGTAGTCGATAAAAATGGCCGGAATGGGCAGTAAGCCACTTGCAAAAATTGATCGCAGCGTATTGAGTAATGTTAGTAGCAGGGTAACCGATCTTACCCATTCCGAAAGTCATATCTACATACGGAGGAGTTGCTTTGGCAACACCATCTATTGGAATGGATACTTCCGCTTCGGCCGGTGCAGCATACGCTTCATCTTTTCTAAACATAAACGCCTCATATTGCTCCCAGGTAATCTCAAACTGGCCCATCCAAAACGGTTCGATCTTTACCTGGTGCGCGGGCGCCTCATCAGGTTGATGACCGGCCTCATTCTCCTGGCTACCCATTTGAAAGGTACCACCGGGTATCGGCACCATATGATATTTTAAATCGGTGCCAGGAATATCCTCCTGGTATTGGGTAAATTCCTTTTGGCCCTCCATCCAAGCCAGAGAGATCAATGACAAACCGACAATAAACACGGTGATAATACTACTTTTACTGGATTGCATATGCCGCACTTCTTTCTATTTCGAACTTAAAATTTATCCTTTTCATGACTAAAATCAAAGCTTATTTCTACTTTGCCAGAAAGTCCTTGATCAGCTGAGCATGGTTTTGGTCCGTATTTTTTACTGCATAAAGCAAAGTGATCCTACCGTGATCCTTTTCCCATTGTATTAGCTCTTGAAGTAAATCTTGGTTTAAGGCCAGTTGCTTCCGGTATTCGTCGGAAAATTGCGCCCACGAAAGTGCACCGTTATGAAAGCGTTTTCTAAGATCATGGCTAGGAGCAATATTCTTGTGCCATTGATCTAATTTGGCTTTTTCTTTAGTCAACCCTCTGGGCCACAAGCGATCTACTAATACCCGCAGGCCGTCACTTTCTTGCCAAGGATCATAGATCCGTTTGATTTGAATCATGAAGAAAATTACTTATTTTAATTGGCTCAAAATCTTTTTAAGTAAATTTACTCAAAGCTCCCTGAAAATCAGTAACGTATTCCAATTGATGAGAAATGGAGTGCTTTTGAGCTAAAATTTCTAAAATACCAGTATTTAACTTTTTTCATTAGACTATGAAATCGATCAAAATTCTTGCCATATCTGGATTCTCCCTGCTGATTGTAGCTCAAACCTCAGCTCAAAAGCCTGAGGAAACGGAGGTCTGGGAACCGGAGCCAAAGGTAGTTACCCCAAGCCTTAACCACGCCGCGCCGTCTGACGCCATAACCCTATTTGATGGAAAGAATTTCTCACAGTGGACTGACAAGGACGGAGGAGAAGTGAAATGGAAACTTGGCGACCAAGCGATGACCGTGGTAAAGGGAACCGGCTTAATCAAAACCAAGCAAGGATTTGGTAGCATACAATTGCATATAGAATGGCGTACGCCGGCTGTGGTGATTGGCGAGAGTCAGGGCCGTGGCAATAGCGGCATCTTCTTACAGGAAACATATGAAGTACAAGTGCTTGATTCCTACAACAACCGTACTTATAGCAACGGACAAGCGGCCAGTATTTACAAGCAACATATACCCTTGGTGAATGCCTGTCGGGGTCCGGGTGAGTGGCAGACCTACGATATCATTTATCAAGCTCCCAACTTCACCGATGATGGTACGCTGGATAGTCCAGCTTATGTTACAGTGCTTCACAATGGCGTTTTGGTGCAAAATCACGTTGAGTTAACAGGCCCAACATTGTATATAGGTACTCCCGAGTATAAAGCTCATGATGATAAGTTACCTATTACACTCCAGGACCATAGCAATCCGGTTAGCTACCGTAACATTTGGGTGAGGGAGTTGTAGATAGAGAATGAAAATAGTTAAAAGGTTCAACTTGTTTGAACCTTTTTTTATTTCCGGTGTACCGTACTCTAAAAGACACATATGAACAAGTACTGGTTGACCATTTGCATCGCTTGCTCCCTATTTGCCAATGCCATGGGACTAGGGGAGATTGTGCCTGAGAAGATATATTTAAAAACACAGGTCATACGTACGCAAGCTTGGTATGAGGAGCAGGCTGAGTTGTGGGAAGAACAGCTACAGATCAACCCAAGAGATGCCCAAGGCTGGCTTAACTTCTATACAGCCGCTTATTATGCCAAAGCTCCCACCTGGGAACTGACAGATATCTTGGAAACGATGAAAACTATGATCCCTGATACCTTCGAGTACCATTATGTCCTTGGATGGAACGCAGGCTCAAGGGAAGATGAACATTTACTTAAAGCCTACGCACTGTCCCCGAAAAACCCGTTGACATACGGCAGATTGATGAGATACTATGAAAAGCGGCAGGATACCGATAAAATGAAACAGTTTGGAGAAAAGCTTTTGCAAAGTAAGTTCATTTCCACAGGGTTAATTAACTACAGCTATAATGTGCTAATGTCAACAGAACAGAATGGCATATTAATTACTGAAGGGGAAAATACCACTTTGCCCCTATGGCTATTGCAACATGGTATGGATATCAGAAAAGATGTGGTGATCCTGAACCTGGATTTGCTAGCTGACACAAAGTATCGCAATCAAAAGTTATTGCTGCACCAACTGACTGCGCCGGCAGAGTCGTTAATTTCTGAAACCGTGATCCAAACGAAAAAAAGGATTTGTACTGAGTTACCGATGGCCAATCCGGATCATAAATTTTATTTTGCCCTTACTTTGCCAAAAGAGAATATCGACGGTATCGACGGCAAACTTTATGTCGTTGGCCTGGCTTCTCAGTTAAGTGAGCAACCCATCAACAATCTGGCACTGCTCAAAAAAAATGTAAGACAGCGCTTTTTAATGGACTACCTTACCGTGGACTTTAATGGAGAACCTAAGTACACTACTGGTCGAGTGCTTAATGCTAACTACTTGGTGCCTCTTTTGATGCTATACGACCACTACAGCTCGAGTGGGCAAACCCCTGAATCGGATGAACTAGAAGTGTTAATAGACAAATTAGCCATCGAGGGCAACAAGGAAACTCAAGTAAGCAACTATCTAAGAAAGGATGTCCAGGCACAGAATACCAAGTCATTTGCCCAATACTCATTGGAAATAAAAGAGCTGGATAAATCACTTAAATTGATAAAAGGCAATCTATATGCACAGGATCGAGAGGTAACTAATGGCCAATACAATGCTTTCTTGAACTACTTAAAAGAGAATAGCTTAAACGACCTTTATCAGATCTGTAAGGTCGATCTATCAAAATATAACGAGCCAGCACTTTCGCTTATGAAGAGCTATCATTTTCCACGGGAACTGCTGGCTGGTAAACCGGCTAAAAAGAAGAAGAATTCATTCAAAGAATATCCTGTTATCAATATCTCCTATAATGCTGCAGTTAAATATTGTGAGTGGTTGACCCATCAATACAACCGAGATGTGGATCGTAAATTCAAAAAGGCGAAATTCAGATTACCGGAGTTTAAAGAATGGCAAGTGGCAGCCCTGGGTTACCCGCAATTTCCATCTTGGAACATAAAAGAAAATGTTGTGGAGGCTGGAGCAAGCAATAATAGGCGCAAAACAAAAGCTTATGACCTGAAAGACTATGAAGTGAAATATCCTTGGTGGTACTTTGATTTTGAACTCCGCAACAGGATAAGTAATCAATTTGACTGCTACTTAGCGAATGTTAAAGTACCAGATACTACCAAGGTAGCCTGCCCTCCCAACCCTATTGGAGGTGATGGCTTCATGATGACCTCTCTTTGCGGCGCCTATTTTCCTAATGGTCTGGAACTTTATGATATGGTCGGCAATGTGGCTGAGATGCTAAATGAACAGGGGAAGGCTTGCGGAGGCAGTTGGAATCATTTACCAGAGGAATCAACCATCAGTAGTATAACTGAATACAGTGGCCCCGAAGCCACTATCGGATTTCGGGTGTTTATGGAAGTCATAGAGCAATAAATTATACCGCCTTGATCGGTCCATTAAAAGAGGCAACAGATGAACAGTTGGCTGAGCTACTCCGACAGCATGAAGTGGGCGCGTTACAAGAGCTATATCAACGATACAGCAAGCGATTGCTCAGGTACTTTTACCGAATGCTTTGGCAAGATGAAGAAAAATCCCAGGATCTATTGCATGATTTATTTGCCAAACTGATAGAGAAACCGTATCACTACCAACCCACCAAAAAATTCTCCACCTGGATCTTTTCCGTAGCCCACAACATGTGTAAGAATGAATACCGCCGTCAGAGCAGGTGGGAGGTGGCCTTAGGCCGATGGCGAGAAGAAAATGCCAATCAAAATAGAGTTGAAAATAAGCATCCGGATCATGAACTGTTTACAATGTCATTTCAGCGGGCTTTGCAACAGTTAGAGCCCATCCATAAGACGATCTTTACCCTGCGATATCAGGAAAATCTTACTATCCGGGAAATTGCAGCAGTTATCGACTGTTCGCCTGGGACTGTGAAGTCCAGGATCTTCTATGCCAAAAAGAAATTAGCACAAAAGTTAAAGATTTTTGATCCAACTAAAACCCAGTGAAGATGAAAGCTGACCAGAAGAAATTGGGACAGATTGAGGCCCTTCTCCAGCAAAAAACTTTTGAGGAATTAACCCCCCAGGAAAGAGCGCTAGTGGAGGAAGTAATTGGCTCAGAGTGGAGATACACAAAACTCCAACAAATAGAAGGTAGATTAGAATATTGGTATACCAAACTTCCAGTCAATTTGGAGCCTGCTCCTCACATATTGCCATCTCTAAAACGTAAGATGGAGCCTCATAACATACAAGAGCCCGTAACATGGATAACCAAGTTGCGATCGATAGCTTACTACCGGATTCCTGTACCCGCCGTCTTTGCCGCTTTACTATTGGCTGGCGTTCTATTTTGGTGGTTAACTGACAAAGAACCTCAGATGGTAGAAAGAACTAATATAGTCCAGCTACCACCTAAGACAGATACGCTTTACATTACCTCAGTCCCCGATACGATCTATGTGGAAAAAGTAGTATACCGCGAACCAATCCCTGAGGTAGATATTAATACTTTCAATACCTTTACTCTGGTTGAAGCTATAGAACAGATAGAGCTGCTTGCGGTTGAGGGAACGTCACTTAGATCAGATACCTTGCTGCAAGCACTGCTGGTGACTGATGATTAAAACTAATCAAACAAGACAACAGTATTTAACTTTTTAAAGACAGTTAATCTTTGCCTACCTTTGCTGAATTCTTTTCAGCAATGTCGCACGGCGCATATCTACGTAATTGGCAATTTTGGTTTCTCTGCCTCAGCTCCTTTCTATTCTTTGTGAGTTTCAACATGATCGTCCCAGAGCTGCCCAATTACCTCAGCAGCATTGGCGGAGAAGATTATAAAGGGCTAATTATCTCTTTATTTACAGTAACGGCCGGCCTTTCGCGTCCTTTTAGTGGAAAGCTAGCTGATACGGTGGGTCGGATCCCAGTAATGGTATTTGGAACCGTGGTCTGCTTTATTTGCGGTTGGCTTTATCCTGTATTGGGTTCGGTATTTGGATTTTTATTTCTGCGATTTGTTCATGGTTTTTCTACCGGATTTAAGCCTACCGGAACGTCGGCCTATGTTGCGGACATTGTGCCATACCAGAGAAGGGGAGAGGCTATGGGTATTCAAGGATTCTTTGCCAGTTCGGGTATGGCTGCAGGTAATGCCATCGGTCCCTTGATCGCAGCTGCTTCCTCAATTGATACCCTCTTCTATATTTCTTCTGTCGTGGCGCTGGTTTCAGTATTGGTAATTATAGGTATGAAGGAAACAGTGAAGGATAAGAAAAAATTTAGACCGGGTTTGCTTAAAATCAATTGGGGGGATGTTTATGAACCGCTAGTACTACCCGCTAGTATCGTGGTATTTCTTTCGGTAATATCATTTGGCATAATGCTAACAATCATACCAGATTTTAGCGACCATTTGGGCTTGGGTGATAAGAACCGGGGTTTATATTTTACTGTTTTTCTAATTACTTCTTTGATTATGCGCATCACCGCTGGCAGAGCGTCAGATAAATTTGGCCGGGTGAAAGTACTCAGAGTGTCTACACTATTGTTGGTGATTGCCATGGTACTTACCGGCCTTGCTTCATCCAAAATTGGTTTTTTAGTGGCGGCGGTTTTCTATGGATTGGCCGTGGGGATCAACACACCTACCATTTATGCCTGGACTATCGATCTAAGTCTGGAAGCGCATCGTGGTAGGGGTATTGCAACTATGTATATCGCATTAGAGGCAGGCATTGGCTTGGGGGCATTGCTTTCCGGGTTCGTTTATAATAATAACCCGGCCATGTTCAAGTGGGCTTTTTGGTTCGGTGGATTTGCAGCTTTGTCGGCCTTCATATATCTCATCACCAAGGTCAAGCCGGATACCCCGTTAAAAGATTGATCTACGGTATCCTTTCTAAAAATTAAACCGTAGGCATTGCCCAAAAGTAAGTTGATTTATTATAGGTTCCGGATC
>JBPCUG010000107.1:0-3870 GCA_051011275.1 Cyclobacteriaceae bacterium
CCTATTAATATAGAAAGCAATCAACCTTCATGGTACCTACTCATAGCAGCTATCGTTCTATTTCTAGTTGGTTTTTTTGTGATTCGAAAAAAAGTTCGGAGAGTAGATAAAGGACAATAGACCACCTCTTTTGCCTAGATAGGTGATACTTTTGTCTTTCTACTTTTTACTTTTGTCTTTTCTTTAATACCAGTGTCTAATATAGTAGCAATCGTAGGCCGTCCCAATGTGGGCAAATCAACGCTTTTCAATAGACTAGTTGAAAGACGTCAAGCTATCATCGATAATCAAAGTGGCGTGACCCGCGATCGGCATTATGGGCAGTCGGAGTGGCAAGGAACGCCTTTTACAGTGATCGATACCGGTGGTTACGTAGTGGGATCGGAAGATGTATTTGAGACCGCCATCCGGGAGCAAGTGAGTTTGGCCATAGAGGAAGCTGGCATAATAATCTTTATGGTGGATTGCAATACCGGGCTTCACGATCTCGATAAAGACTTTGCTCAAGTATTGCGAACCTCCAACAAGCCAGTTTTGATCGCCGCTAATAAAGCTGATAATACTGAACGCTCTTACCAGGCAGCGGAGTTTTATAGTATTGGATTAGGCGAAGTATACCCGGTCTCTGCTATGACCGGCTCAGGAACAGGAGAATTACTAGATGAACTGGTCAAGCATTTACCCCTACATACCGAAGGGACGGATCATGAGATCCCTAGGATTGCCATCCTTGGTAGACCCAACGTCGGCAAGTCGTCGTTCCTCAACGCGCTACTAGGTACGGAAAGATCCATTGTAACAGATCAAGCGGGCACTACACGGGATTCTATCGATACCCATTACAAACTTTTTGGAAAGAACTTTATTATCACTGATACGGCCGGAGTGCGGAAAAAGGCGAAAGTAAGAGAGAACCTGGAATTTTATTCGGTGATCCGGTCGATAAAGGCTCTAGAGGAGTCGGATGTTTGCATTGTGTTAATTGATGCTAGAAGCGGATTGGAAGCCCAGGATCTTAATTTAATTGCACTATCTTATCGCAAAGGCAAAGGCTTAGTGTTAATGGTAAATAAGTGGGATCTGGTGGACAAAGACCACAGTACTCAGAAAAAAATGGCAGAGGAGATCAAAAATAAACTTGCTCCAAATGACGATGTGCCGATCATTTTTACCTCCGTATTGAAAAAGCAACGGATCATGAAAGCCATTGAAACGGCCCTAGAGGTCGAGGACAAGCGAAAGAAGAAGATCTCCACCTCAGCCCTTAATGATGCTTTATTACCCGAAATTGAGAAAAACCCTCCGCCAGCCATAAAAGGTAGATATATTAAAATAAAATATATCACGCAATTGCCCACACACACACCTAATTTTGCCTTTTTCTGTAACTATCCCCAATACATCAAGGCTACATATCAGCGTTTTCTGGAGAATAAACTGAGAAAACGCTTTGATTTTAAGGGTGTTCCGATCAAACTATTTTTTCGAAAAAAATAAGGCCAAATGTTTTAAGTAGGCAAAAATCAGTATATTTGCTACTTGATTTTTTACCAAACGGAGATTTACGATGAAAAAATTATTTGCGTTAATTATGATGGGTGGATTTTTATTCGCCTTCACTGCTTGTGACAAAGCAAAAGATGCTGCCGGCGATGCTATGGATTCTGCTGGTGATGCTGTAGAAGCTGCTGGCGATGCCGCTGGTGATGCTGTAGATGCGGCTAGCGATGCTGCTGATGACGCTGTAGATGCTGCTAGTGATGCAGTTGATGCTGCGGGCGATGCCGCTGGTGATGCAGTTGACGCTGCTGGCGATGCTGTTGAAGAAGCTACCGATGCTGCTGAGGGAGCTATTGAGGAAGCTACTGATGCTGTGGAAGATGCTGTTGACAACAACTAACAGCGATTAAAATTTCATGAAAGGGCTTCAATTGATTTTGAAGCCCTTTTTATTTGGCCTGACCTCCTATGAACCAGTGGCCTTTAGCCAGACATTTACCAGCTGCCTCCCTACACTATTGCTATGAGCTCTGGAAAAGGGGACGCTTCAGTATAAAACTCACTGCTTCACGCAAATCAAAACTTGGAGATTACAGCTTTGATCGCAGAACCGGCGACCATGTCATCACTCTCAACCGGGACCTGAATGCGTACGAGTTCTTGCTAACCTATTTACATGAAGTGGCTCATTATGCGGTTACTGTTAATGTCGGCCTAAACGTGAAACCACATGGCCCCGAATGGAAAGCATATCTCCGGCGGATGGTGCAACCTATGCTGGATCAAGACGTTTTTCCATCAGAAGTAGCTCAACTCTTGAGGAAACATTTGAGATCACCAAAGGCTTCAGCGAGAAGTGATATAGCCTTATCCAGGGCGCTTCAAAAATATGACAGTTTTGAAGAAACCCCACCGGTCTATTTAGAAGCACTCCGACCTGGAGATCGATTTGAGTTCAACAACCAGGTATATGAAAAAAGAGAGGATCGTAGAACCAGGGTACTTTGTAAATTGATACCATCAGGTAGGTTATACCTGATCTCCAAAGCAGCAACAGTTCAATTCTTAAGTGAGGGCAATGCGGCGGTGGATCAAGGAGCTTACTAAGCTATATAGTATTTTAGGCTCCAAAGTGCGCCAATTATTTAGTTGTAAGGTACCTCCGAAATTTATGTAGGAATCAATATTGTATTGCTTCCATTCTTCCATCACAAATTCCCGAAAGTTGATCGCTGCTATCCACCCAGACAGCTCATGGTTATCTTCCAACTCATCGAACCATTCCTCATAGTAGCAGTCATCGGAGCCAGGGAAATTGAGGATATTTTCTCCAATCAAGATATACCGATCGATACCTTGTAACATCAACGGGTCGATCACATTTCTTTTGAGATGCATGATATCATTGTTGATGGCATCATTCCACTCCCCGATAAACTCTATAATGGTAAACCCCAACTCATAATCAGTAAACAATATCTTAATATATAGTGTATCCGAGCCCATATAATCCCAGGCCGGATCGATAAAATAGCCGTAAATATTTTCCGAATATTGCTCGTAGTTATATTGCTTCCCATAGAATGGACTATTGGGATCAGCAGCTACATCATAGTGTTGCCTCCAATTATAGAAAGGCTCAATTTCATGCATCTTTTTGGTAAGCTTTTATAGCCTTTCGTACCGAACCATATTGCTCTAAAAGTTGGGCTGCCAGGGGTCGGTTTATAGATAACTCTTCCATCAGCATCCTGGTTCCTCGATCTACCAACTTGGTATTACTCAATTGCATGTCAACCATTTTATTATCTTGTACCCTGCCCAGTTGTATCATCACCGAAGTGGAGATCATATTTAGAGCCAGCTTTTGTGCCGTACCTGCCTTCATGCGAGTGCTCCCGGTTACGAACTCTGGACCAACAATGATCTCTAAAGGATGCTCAGCAGCAGCAGCCAGGGCCGTATCCCGGTTGCAGGTAATACATCCGGTAAGCACCCCCGCTGCTTGAGCTTGCTCCACCCCACCTACCACATAAGGTGTTCTTCCTGAAGCAGCTATGCCAATTAGCGAATCTCTTCTATCGATCTTATATTCCTGTAGATCCTTCCAGGCCTGTGCCGGATCATCTTCAGCAAATTCCACCGCCTTTCTGATAGCCTTGTCCCCACCGGCTATGAGGCCAATCACCCAATCGTGTGGCACTCCATAAGTAGGTGGGCATTCTGAAGCATCAACAATTCCGAGCCGGCCACTTGTCCCCGCCCCGATATAGAACAGTCGTCCACCTGATCTCATGCGATCGGCGATCCCTCGGACCAATACCTCCATCTTGGGTATTACTTCCCTAACTGCATGGGGTACCGTCTGAT
>JBPCUG010000108.1:0-3273 GCA_051011275.1 Cyclobacteriaceae bacterium
TCTTTCGCAAGAATGGTGCTATGGATACGCACTTCAATGAGCAAGAGTGGTACCAACCACAACACAAGGATGTAACTCCCTATTTAACAGCTATTGAACTCAAAAATATTGAGCTGATCCAGGAGGCGGAGAGAAATAAATAGAGCACAGGAAATGAAGGCCTCTGAAATTAAATCCTTACTGGAAATAAGGCTCTTTTTTGAGAGAAGCCAAAATTCTCTATATTTAAAATCCTTAGAAATTTAAAGACCATGAAGTCAAAGCTACACTTGTTACTTTTATTCCTGTTTGTCAGCCCGTTACTATTAGCTCAGGCTCCCAGTCAACCGCTTGCTCCCGGCAATCCGGCCAGTGTGGGTATATCGCCGGACCGGTTGGCCAGGTTAGATCAGTTGATCCAATTGTATGTAGATAAAAACTGGGTGCCGGGTGGTGTATTCTTGGTGGCAAGACAAGGCAAAATCGTTTACCACAAGAGTTTCGGGCATAGGTCTACCAATAATAAGAAGCCCTATGAAAACGACAATATATTTCGAATAGCCTCAATGACTAAGGCCGTGACAACTGTAAGTATCATGCAACTTTATGAGCAGGGTAAGCTGGGTCTTGATGACCCGGTAAGTAGGTTTATTCCCGCCTATAAGGAAATGCAGGTGTTAGACACTTTCAATGAAGTAGATTCCAGCTACACCACAGTTCCCGCAGAAAATCCCATTACCATCCGGCAACTACTTACTCACACCTCAGGCATTACTTATGGGCCGTTTAATCCTGGTAACATCGGAGCTGTTTATCACAAGCATGGCATGAGCGCTGTGGGACTAAGTCACGATGAGTGGACCACCGAACAATTTATCACCAATCTAGCCAATGTACCGCTAGCTTTCCAGCCTGGAGAAAAATATTTGTACGGGCTCAATATGGATGTACTGGGACATATAGTGGAGGTAGCCTCAGGGATGTCATTAAGCACTTATTTCCAAAAGAATATTTTTGATCCTTTGGGAATGGAAGACACCTTTTTTTACGTACCCAAAAGGAAGCAATCACGATTGGTTCCGGTATATACCTATGATCAAGAAGGAGCATTGATAATGGCAGAGAACAATGGCTCGGGGCTTGGGCTAGAATACCCTACAAGTCCTGATCGACCTCATTATGCAGGAGGCGGAGGCTTATCATCAACGGCAGAGGACTATGCTAAATTCATCCAGGCGCTGGTAAATGATGGGGCATACAATGGACATAGGCTATTGGGCCGGAAGACGATTGAAGTGATGTCTTCAGATCAATTGATCAGGCTAAATGAGGAAGGGAAAGGCTTTAGCAAAGCCCCTGGGGTAACTTATGGACTGGGATTTGCCCTTCTAACCGATCAAGGGAATGGTCATAACTCCAAATCACCTGGAACTTATGAGTGGGGCGGCTACTTTAATACCAAATTCTTTATTGATCCCGAAGAAGATCTGATATTTGTGGGTATGACACAAATGGTGCCCTTCTACCATCAGGAGTTTTGGGAAAGAGTATATGCTGTGACCTATGCAGCTATTGACGATTGATCAATGATGGATCAAGAACAGCGCAGGGAGATTGAGACGACGATCAAAGAAGAAATTGAAAAAACTAAAAATGCCGTTGCCGACTATCGGGAGATGACCCGACCAATAGCGCCTGAAAATGCAATTGGCCGAATTTCTAGAATGGATGCGATCAACAATAAAAGTGTGGCAGAGGCAGCGCTAAGAAAAGCTGAAGAAAAACTAAAAGGGTTACACTTCGTCTTGGATAAAATTGACCAGCCTGATTTTGGGCTATGTGAAAAATGCAAGAAGCCCATTCCGATTGGACGCATTATGCTGATGCCTCAAAGTCGGCTTTGCATACATTGCGCTCATTAAGAACTATGGAAGGAACCAATAGAAATAGTATAAAGCTCGGTATGCAAGTTGCCATAGTCCTAAAGCAAGACCAAAGGTCGGGTAAGCTTACCGAAGGCATAGTGAAAGATTTGCTTACTAAATCTGTCAATCATCCTCATGGGATCAAGGTACGTTTGGAAAGTGGCCAGGTTGGAAGAGTGAAAAAAATATTTACATAGACATTCATTTACCCATATGACGGTTGATACTTCTCGTCGCAATTTTTTAAAAACCACCGCAATTGGGAGCGCTGCAATCACTTTGCCTGCAGTTGCATTTGGCAGTGGTGAAACTCGAGCTCAAATAGGCTTACAATTGTGGACCCTAAGGAAAGAAATAGAAAAGGACCTGGCCGGCACGCTTCAAAAAATCGCTGCTATTGGCTTTAGAGGTGTGGAGACAGCATTTTTCCCTGAGGATGTTACTATTCAGCAAGCGGCAAAAGCGTTGAGAAAAGCTGGTCTAAAGGTTTTTTCTGTTCATTGCGAACTACCTATTGGTAAGCAGAAAGATAATATATTGGAGATGGCGGAAGCATATCAATGCAAGCGAATGGTCTGGCATGGTTGGCCTGAAGATCCGAGGTACAAAACAACTGATGGTATTAAGGAATTGGCTGATATCTACAACCAGGCCTACTCTTTTGCTCAATCAAATGGATTGCAGTTTGGATTGCATAATCATTGGTGGGAGTTTGAGGTACAGGCCGGTGGCACATACCCCTATCAAACATTATTGGAACTAATAGACGAAAATATCTTCTTCGAAATAGATACTTACTGGGCCAAAGTAGCTGGTCAGGACCCCGCAGTTATTGTGGGACTATGGGGCAAGAGAGCACCACTACTTCACATTAAAGACGGCCCCGGAATACAGGACGCACCAATGGTGGCGGCTGGAAAGGGAGTGCAAGATTTTCCTGGTATAGTGGCTGCGGCTAAAGGCGCAACGGAGTGGATGATTGTTGAATTGGATGACTGCAAAACTGACATGTTGCAGGCTGTTAAAGACAGTTACACCTATCTGACCACAAAAGGACTGGCCAAAGGAAAAATCTAGGATAACAAAATCGGAGTCAAAATACAGGAGGAGTAAAAATCACATCCACACGCCGATTTGCCCTTCTTCCCAACCAACTGTTATTGTCAAAGAGCGGATTACGCTGCCCATTGTTATCGATCCAAACCCTGTCTCGTTCGATCGCTCTACGTCCCAGTTGGATCAAAACAGACTCGCTGCGCATATGAGACAACCACTGGTTAAATTCCTTTCCGCCAATGTTATCAGTATGACTACTAATCGTAATCTGGTAATTCTCTACATGAGGCAATGAATCGAGAAAATCGATTAG
>JBPCUG010000109.1:0-4031 GCA_051011275.1 Cyclobacteriaceae bacterium
GCCTAATAGTACTGCAGATAAAAACATAGTGGCTGTATGGTATATTTTATACGCATGCATAGCTGATTTCATGATTGTCAATGATTAATTGGCCCCATCTGGTTTGTTTAGTCGCACTACGGACGAGTTGCTGGTGACACCTTGCTTGGTGACCAACCGGGCAGATAGTTCTACCCAGTCAAGGGTACCAAAGCGCCAGCACCAATCATAAACAACACTAGCCCCGTTATTATTAAGATTAGTTTCCTCATTAGTCCCCTGATCCCCGTTTGACCACTTCCAATCAGTGATTACCTTTTCGATCTCTATTGCTGAAGATGCTTGATAGGGAATAGTAAACTCGAAAAGGGTGGCCATATCACCACTTCCAATATCACAAGTATTCAAATCACCAAAAGATACGGTACTTGCTTGTGTTGTGATAGATATCGTGGGTTCGTCATCACTGCAGGAGAATGTGAAGAGTGCCAGAAGGCAAATCAAAAAACATTTTGAAAAAGCTTTTTGAGCCATCAGATTTTCCCAGCCCAAGTTAAGAGCCGTGCCCACGTTTAAATGCTTATAGGTATTAAAGGTTATATATTTCATGATTTCGATGTTTATTGGTCTAGACTGTTTTTCCACAGGATATAAGCTGCGGAGATTTGAATAACATGATTGCTACTTTTCTCATCAGCGAAGACCCCACTATTGAAGTTGCTTAGACCAGCATTATAACGCAACTGAAAATGCAGGCCCATTGGTAGTTCATAACCAGCGCCCACGGCCAAGCTGAGATCCGCACCTTTATACTCGTCACTAGTGATCTCTGTGCCGGAGTTATCATTCTCTTTTGCTGATAGCAAAAACGCTATTTGAGGCCCAACATTAAAATACAGCCCTTCATAGACATCTATTTTTGCCAGAACGGGGATACTTAAATAGTTAACAGGATATTCAACTCTTCCAGATTCTGCTTCTGAACCTTGAGCAGAAAAAAGCAATTCTGGCTGCAGGGAGTAGCGCTCTGAAAACTGGAACATAGCAAACCCACCTATGTGCAATCCAGCCTTGGATTTAGTGTTGAAATCTTCGCCTCCCCAATGAGAAATATTTAAACCCATCTTGGGTCCAACTTCGATGGATTTGATAGAAATGGACTGAGAGATGGCATGGGTAAATGTGAAAGCTATTGCCACAATTGTTATGTATATGGTTTTCATGATTAATTGTTTTTGTGTTTTGAAAAATGATTGAATTGATTGGTATCAATGCCAACTACAGATAATTGTTCGTACCGATGTTAGTACCGCCCCTAGTCAGAACTAGATCCACTTTCAAGAAGCGACACAGAGCTTTGCATCTTCGCTTGAGCATTCTGGTAAAGTGACACCTTTTCATCAATAATGGCGCCAGTTACATTGTCCAATAAATGGGGTAATAGATCCTTAGGATCGGTGCCTGTGTAGGCACCCATTACACCTACCAACATTAGTAATAAACCGAATGTCAGTAGGCCTATTGAAATTAGATCATGTTTTAGGAATTTCATAGCTGCTGTCTTAAGTGAATTTCGGACAAGTACTTCTTGCCTACGATTCAATCTAGCTATGGATTCCTGAAATGCTTGTCACTATTGTACCAGTAATTATAAGAATTGTAACATATCGCAAAAACAGCTTTTCAGTTGCCTTAAATAACATTTCTATTAGTTGCTACGGGTTTATTGTAGCTTGACAAGTCAATATTAAGTTTGATTGCTAAAGGCAAAATCAGAAGGGGTCTTTCCGTATTGCTCTTTGAAGCATTTAGTAAAATAGGAGAGACTGTTGAAGCCAACTCGATAACAGATATCTGAAATTGTTGCATCGGTGTCGGCTAGTAACTGAGCGGCTCGCTTCAGTCTCTGAACCCGAATAAATTCTGTAGTGGAATAGTCGGTCAAAGCTTTGAGCTTACGGTGCAATTGCATGCGACTCATTCCCACCTCTTGCTGGAAAACCTCTACTGAAAAACTAGAATCTTCTAAGTGCTTTTCAACTGTTTCCATCACTTTGTTAAGGAATACTTCATCCGTCGGTGTAATGGCAATATCCTTTGGTTTGAGGACCAGTGTACTGCTGAATTTGTTGCGGAGTAGTTTTCTTTGTTCGATGATATTTTGACATCTGGCTAGTAATTCTTTGGCATCAAAAGGCTTAGTTAAATAGTCATCGGCGCCAGTTTCAAATCCTTCAAGTTTACTTGGTAAATCGGCCTTAGCAGTAAGTAGTATAACAGGAATGTGGCTGGTTTTTTCATTGGTCTTAAGAGAATGTAGCAGATCCACACCGTTCATTTTAGGCATCATCACATCACTTATGACCAGATCCGGCACTTGCTTAATAGCTACAGTTAGTCCTTCCGATCCGTTAGCTGCTTCCAAAACACGATAGTTGCTAAGATGCGATTTAATATAATGTCTAAGTTCCGCATGATCTTCGACCACCAGGACAATTGGAGCATCGGTTGCTTCAGTGATTCTATCGATAGGTGGTGTCTCTATTTCATTATGTATCTGTCTGGATACATGTAATGAATGTCGGGGTATTGCCTCCTTGGATATTTTCTGGTCTTTATAAGCAGAAGCTTTAAGGGGAAGTGTGATAGTAAAAGTACTTCCTTGACCCGGAGTGCTTTTCACCGTAACAGTTCCTTTGTGTAAGGAGACCAACTCCTTGGTCAGCGCCAAGCCAATTCCAGTACCTTCATGGGTTCGAGTAGGAGAGTCATCAGTTTGATAGAATCGATTAAAGACTGCGTTCAATTTATGGGCCGGAATACCGCATCCATTGTCAGTCACCTCAATTTTGAGAAGATCCGATCTCCATTGTGAACTTACCGTGATCTCACCTCCATCAGCAGTAAATTTAAAAGCATTAGAAACCAGGTTATAAATGATTTTCTCTAGTTTGTCATCGTCAAAATAGCCCTGAAGTTCTTGCTCCGGTATCAGCATTTCATATTGTATGTTCCTTTGTTTGGCATAAGAACTGAAGGAACTTAAAATAGCTCGGAGAAAGAAGTGGATGTCTCCTTTCGAAACTTGTAGTTTCAGGCTTCGCGATTCTATTTTCGATAGATCCAACAACTGATTGATCAGCCGTTGAAGGCGTTGAGCATTACGCCGCATAACCTCAAATTCCTGTCGATCTGCTGGGATTAATTTTTTGTTAAGCCTATCTACCAAAGGGCCAAGTATTAAGGTGAGTGGGGTGCGAAACTCATGTGAAATATTGGCAAAGAATCGTGATTTTACTTTATCCAACTCCTTAAGCTTTTCCGCTTGACGTTTAATCTCAGAGATTTTTTCATCTACCAATGCTTCCAGTTTCCTTTTGTCTCTTTTTAATTGAGCGGAACGAAGATGAACAATACCAAATACAAATAAAGCGGCTAAAAGCAAATAGCAAACATGAGCCCATGTTGAATTGTACCACGGAGCGAGAATTTCAAATGTAAAAGTACCTGCGCTACTTACCTTGCCGTATGCATTTTGTGCCCGGGCCAAGAACTGATAATTGCCAGCCGGTAGGTTGGTGTAATCTTTTTTGGTTTCTACTGTCCAATCAGACCAAGTTTCGTCAAAACCCCGCAACCGATACTGATATCTATTGGCTTGCGGATCCAGCAAACTTGGGGAGGCGAATTCAAAACGCAAACCTCCATTTGAATAATCGAGGACTGGTTTTATTCTGGCAGATTGATGGCCACCAAAAATGATTGAGTCCTGGCCAACAGTGACTTTTCGAACATAAGTTTTGAAAGGCCTCTCGAAGTTATAATTTACATTTAAGTCATACTTTGTGATCATTTCGCCACCTATCCATAGTTGATCTTGATTATCCCAAAATAAATGGTTTTCTGTAGTGCTCCTAAATGATTCATCGTACAACCTTCGGACCGAATAACTATGCTTGGTATGCTTAATTGCAGAGAACCGAATTCTTTTTCCTTCAATAGGCTTAGATTCCAACAAAATATACTGCCCGTCATTCTGGTAAGCTATTGGG
>JBPCUG010000110.1:0-2763 GCA_051011275.1 Cyclobacteriaceae bacterium
AATGATGCCACCGATCTGGTTTTCACCAGGAATGTCTTTGTAGGTCAGGATGCGCACCACCCCTGACAATTGGGCGGCTTTACTGTAATCTATTTTTTTGATCTTTCCATGGGCAACCGCCGAGGCAAACACATCCAGATAAAGGGTGCCGGCTCGAACTGGTATGTCGTCCACATAAATGGAGGTGCCGGTAACATGTCCTTTGGAATCAATATTTTTCATACCAATTCCTCCAATTCCATTTTTTCAGGGAACAAAGTGATGAAATGGGCAAGGAACAACTGTCTTAGCAACAATCGTTTGTATTCCTTACTCCCGCGAGCATCGCTGATGGGTGCGACCTCCTGTTGCATTACCTCGGCTGCTCGACTTACATTTTCCGGTAATAGGGATTTGCCAGATAAAAACGAACAAGTCTCTTTTAAATACATCGGAATTGGGCTCACCCCGCCGGCTGAAACATGTGCATGAACAATACCCTCTCCATTCAATTGAATTTGTAAAGCGGTGTTGACGCTGGCAATGTCAAGATAAGTGCGCTTGCTTACTTTCTCGAAATTAAAGCGACAGCCGGGTTGCAATACGTTAAAGTTGATACTTTTGATATACTCATTTTTACTTTTATCCAGGTCCTTATAGCCTCTGTAGAGATCTTTTAAATCTACCTCCCGCTGGCTGCCATCACTTTGTGCCAGTGTGATCGAACTATCCAAAGCCAAAAAGAAAATAGTGAGATCACCGATAGGAGATGCATTGACAAAGTTGCCTCCTACCGTACTCATATTTCTGATCGGGGTAGAAGAGACCAGCTTCAAATGCTTTTTTAAATCCGGAAACATGGACTGGAATACATTTGATTCCAGTAGGTCTGTCACCGTAGTGGCGCCGCCAATCGTGCAAACCTTACCATCCAATGCAATACCCTTTAGCTCTTCCTGCTGATGGAACGAATGGACCTTTTCAACCACAAGGTCATCCGGACGTTGCACATAAAGGTCCGTGCCACCACCTACCATTGGACTGCCATCTTGCCCATTATCGAGAATTTTGTGAACGGGGTTCAAAGCAGATAATCTTTCAGGAATTTCACTAAAGTATTTGGGGATGAACTTTTCCTCGACCAGCCATGGAATAGGATCTTTAACCTTTTTATTCTTTAGTTGTGCTACAAGCCTTCCAGCCGCCCTTTCAATAGACTTATACCCAGTGCAACGACAAATATTACCATCCATGGCGCCGATTGCTGCTTCATAATTCGGGTCCTCGGCCTCCAAAGCATACCCTGAAAGTGACACTACAAAACCAACTGTACAAAAACCGCATTGCGTCCCTCCTTCTTCAACCATCGCTTGTTGAACAGGGGTTAAGTGATTCATATTCAATCCTTCAATAGTGACTACATGCTTGCCTTCTACATTCATAATAGGTACCAAACATGAGGTCATTGACTGGTAGGACAACCTTCCATCCTCTATACCGCCTACCAAAACTGTGCAAGCGCCGCAGTCTCCTTCCCTGCAACCAATCTTGGTGCCGGTAAGTGCCTGTTCATATCGGATAAAATCCAACAAGGTCATCCCTGAAGGATGATCGGTGCTAACAGTTTTATGGTTGAGGATAAACTCCACTTAATACTCAGTTTTATCTTGGCTTTCCGTCCATTTCTGAAACGCCAATAACGCTTCTTCCCTAAGCATCTGCTCGGTAAACAGCTTTCGCTTCTTCAGGGGGCGGCTTACTTCCTCATATATGAATTGGTCGTCGAAGTTGGCTTGAGCAGCATCTTCTTTGCTATTGGCAAAATATATCTTTTCCGGTCGAGCCCAGTAAATAGCTCCCAGGCACATGGGACAAGGCTCGCAACTACAATAGATCTCGCAGCCATCTAGCTGAAAAGTATCTAGCGTGGCACAGGCTTCTCTAATGGCAACTACCTCAGCATGAGCAGTGGGGTCATTCATGGCGGTAACCATATTGATACCTCTGCCAACAATCTGTCCCTCTTTCACCACTACCGCACCAAAGGGGCCTCCATTGCCACTTTCCACATTTTCAAGAGAAAGCTTGATGGCCTCTCGCATGAATTGGTGTTTTTGTTCTACACTCATGGTAGTAAAAATACGGAAATTTTAGGTTAAATGATGCCAGGGGATCTGTTGGTGGCAAAAGCTTGCTTCAACTAAGTTGGTCAATCAATAAGCCTTTCTTGCTAGGTGAAACAGGCAGTTCTTCCTGGTTTTGCATGACCACATAGCCGCCTTTGCCTTTGAAGTATTTTCGAACTTTCTCAAGGTTGATCATATGGGATTTGTGGATCCTTAAGAAACCTAATGGTTCTAAAATATTCTGGTAGAATTTAAGCGTACGACAGATCAGCATCGGTTTTCCTTGATCCAAATGAAATCGGGTGAAATTATCATCAGCTTCGCAGTAAATAATTTCTCTGGCCTGTATGATCTCCAGCCCTTCCATTACAGGCAGTACGATCTTGGTATTTTGTTTCTGATGATTTTGAATGTTTTCCAATAAGATACGTGTGGTACTGTATTTCTTGGATTGCTGCTCCTTAACCTTTTCAACTGCAGCTACCAATTCATCAATATCGATCGGTTTCAGAATATAGTTTGAGGCGCTGCATTGGATCGCTCTAATTGCGTAGTGGCTAAAGGCGGTTACAAAAATGGTTTCAAAGTTGATCTGGTCTAGCGATTCCAGCAGATCGAAACCATTGCCAAATGGCATTTCCACATCGAGGAACACCAC
>JBPCUG010000111.1:0-2927 GCA_051011275.1 Cyclobacteriaceae bacterium
AGGCAGGAATGATCCCGGATATCGCTTCTCTGATAATGAGTTTACCTATTTCGGGCCGGTGGAAGATCGCGATAGGGCCTATGTTGAAATGGTGGAAGTGATGGATGAGGGTATCGGAGAGATACTGCAAACTTTGGAGGAATTAGGATTAGAAGAAAACACACTAGTAGTGTTCATCTCCGATAATGGAGGTGAAAAGTTCGGACACAACGGAATACTAAATGGAAGTAAGGGTAGTTTATTGGAAGCTGGACATCGGGTACCAGCCATTGCCTATTGGAAAGGAAAAATTAAACCGGGCATTAGTGATGCAACGGTAATGAGCTTTGACTGGATGCCCACATTTATTTCTCTGATCAACGCCAAAAATAATGTGGGTTTACAATTAGACGGCATTGATTTAAGTGAACATTTACTTGGTGGTTCACCACTCCCGGAAAGAAACTTGTTCTGGAGATACCGAACTGAAAAAGTAATCAGACAAAGCCAACATAAGTTATTGATCAACGAAACCGATACCATGCTTTTCGATTTGCAAAAAGACCTTGGGGAATCTCAAAATCTTGCGGAGGCCAACCCTGCATTGGTGCAATCATTAAGTAAGTCATACCATGCCTGGGAGCTAGAAATGAACAAAGTGACTCAAAAGACAAAATAATGAAAAGTAAAACCACATTGCTGATTTCAACTCTTACCTGCTTTTCAGTTTTGTATGCTGTGGCGCAAGAAAACAAGATCATGCCGACAGCATCAGCAGTGGAGGTCTATAAAACAATAGGAGACGTTGAGCTAAAGGCTTGGATATTTAGTCCGATCGAGCATAATACAGGTGATGCAAAACCTGCGATTGTTTTCTTTTTTGGTGGCGGCTGGCGAGCCGGTAATCCTGCGCAATTTCAGAAACATTGTGAATACCTGGCTGCCCGCGGCATGGTAGCGATGGCGGTAGACTACCGCGTTTCCAGTCGGCACGGAGTGACAGCCAACCAATGTGTAGCTGATGCCAAGTCGGCCATACGATGGATGCGGAGCAATGCTGATCGCTTAGGTATCGATCGGCAAAAAATAGTTGCAGCTGGTGGCTCTGCAGGTGGGCACCTTGCTGCCAGTACTGCCACTTTATCAGGTCATGATGATCCTCGCGATGACCTAACTGTTAGTGCGACGCCCAACGCGTTGGCGTTGTTTAATCCTGCCGTGGTTCTCGCATCCATTCCAGATGAGAGAGAACTGGGCGCGACTATAGTGAAAATGTTATCCGAAAGAATGGGCGCGGAACCGGAGTCGATGTCGCCCTATCACCATATCGCACCAGGGATCGGACCAACGATTATTTTTCATGGCACCGCTGATAAAACGGTGGAATATCGCACAGTAGAACTATTTCAGAAAAAGATGGCAGCAACTGGCAATCAATGCACACTGGTTGGCTATGAGGGTGAAACACATGGCTTTTTTAATTACTTGAAGAAAAACAACGGACCCTTTATTTCCACCATGCAGAAGCTGGACGCGTTTCTGGTTTCAAACGGATATTTAGACCCGTTACCGGTGATTACAGGGAACTAGTTCTGGGTAAGCAAGAAGGCTATGACAAAAAGCCGCAATGAGGACCCCAAAGTCTCACAAAGGACACCCTCAGAGAAACCCTGTGATTCTTCGTGTCACTCTGTGAAACAACTCTAGCCATCCTATTTGTTTACATTAGTGGGATAAATGACTCGCCTCTTCTCAAGAAAAACCACAGAAACATGATCAGTCAACAAGTCTCTTTTGCACTCTCGATATCCCCGCCTTTTGTATAAACCAAGATTGCGCATACTCCTGGCACCCGTAAAGAGCTCAAAACGTTTTGCATTAGAAAAGCATTCCTCGATCCTTTCCAGCAACATAGAGCCTATGCCGTGGCCTTGAAATTTGGGATCGACTATAAGCCTACCTATTTTACCGGTATCTCCCTCCATGATACCTCTAACAGAACCAACTAACTGCTGATCATAGGTAGCTTTTAAGATCGTACTTTTGCTAGCCTCCTCAATCAACTCAGTAAGCGTTTGCCTTAGGGGTGGTATGCTAAAATCGTTATACAATTTTGCCTCACTGTGGTAAGCCAAACACTGCAACTGCAGGATAGTCATGAGGTCAGACTCTTGGGCTTTCGAAATAATTAGTTGGTCGAGCATATTTCTAGTTAGCGTTTCAATCATGATCATTTATTCTAATTCACTTTCTGGTAAAGCTTCCTGCTCCTTCAGCTCTACTGCATAGTACAAAGAAGCAAAGGCTGTACTTACCCACATGGCAGCGGGAATCACACCGATAAAGAGCATCAGTAATCCTAGGAGAATTATAGGAATGGCCAGCAGCACTAATCCAAAGATCTTCCAGGCATGGCCCCGGGTCATCTGCCAGCTTTTCTCCACAGCGGCTATGGCCTCCATATCCCGGTCCATAACCAAGTAGGGTACAAAGGCCAAACGACAGGCTACAATGATTCCGGGCACGATCAACAAAATTAAACCCATTACTACCACCGCTGAAACCAAGAGATTGGACAAGATCACATTTAGGTATTTGTCGAAACCTTTGAACATCTCTTTAACTTCAAACTTCTGGTCTCTTGCGGCTTTTAAGAAGAGATAGTCCCCTCCATATTGAAAAACCGGCCAGACCAGCAACCAATAGATAAATGCCAGGATCTGTAAAAAAATGAACCCGGGCCCCGGATTGAAATCATCATCTATTTCAAAATTTAAAAGTCCGCCAGGCATCTCTGCTACTGCCAGGATCAATACCACCAAAAAGAGATAGAGAAAGTATTTTTTCATTTGCTGCCAGCCGTAGCCATAACTTCGGCCAACACTTGCATGAGGTAATTTTGCTTGAGTTTCCATTATTACTATTTTATTATGGTGCTAATCTATACC
>JBPCUG010000112.1:0-3543 GCA_051011275.1 Cyclobacteriaceae bacterium
GCCATAGAGAATATGTTCATGGAGTACTGATCGGCGTGGGCAAGGAATATAGCTTTATAAAAAATATAAAAGGACAAGTGATGCTGCTTTATAACTTTTTACACGAAGGTGATAAGTCGCCCTATGATAAACCGTTGGTGATCAGGTTTGGATTTACACTTCAGTAGAACAGGCTTTGAAGTAAGGGACTAGAAGTAGACCTAACCACTCAGTACACCATCTTCTCTAGATCAAGCTGCACATTTACCAAGCTGGTATTGCGATCGATCTTCTTATAGAGTTTTTTACCGCGATAGATGAAAACCAATTCCGTGGCCGTACGCGGGATCTGGATATTATAACCTCCAATGGCATTGGAGATCTTGGCTTGATTGGTACCGTTGACCATTACGTTTACCCCGGAGACAGTCTCCCCGGTTCCAGCAAGCGTTATCTTACCGTAAATTTTCCTAGTTTTTACCGCTGGTGCAGCTGCCGGTATGGCTACTGGTTCATCAATCGTTGACACTTCTTCTTCTACGGGCTCTTCCACCGGTGCGGGATCAAAGGCCACAGTTTGCTCTTCCGGATCGTCCTCTACATTGACTTCCTCAGGTATTTCTTCGATAGCTTGATTATCGGTTTCGGTAGCTTGATCGGTTTGCAAGATGGGCGAATCAATCAAAGTTTCTGAGTTGTTACTAGTTTCTACCTGACTAGGTGCCTCAGCTTTGGAGAGTTGCTTACTTAACAAACTGGGTTTGCCAAAATCATAGGTTAGAAAATAAACTGCTAATGCTGCTGTAATTAAAATCACAGATATGATTGCGGCGCCTTTATACCACCCTGGAGTTTTCTTCTTTTTGTTGGTTCCAGCAAGATCTTTCCATATGCTACGACAACGATTACATCGGCTGATGTGCGCAGCGACCAACTCTTGATCCTTACTAGCTAACCTACCATGGACATACTGTCTAATAGAAGCAAAAGAAAGATGTTTTTTGCCGTCAATTACTTTGTATTGGATCTCCTCTTTGGTAGCGTCTAATTGGCCTGAAATTTCCCCTTGGCTTTGCATATTAAAAAATCACACTATCGATCTATTACTAAAGTGTTTTATAAGATAACACAAAAATGATTCCAAAAGTACATTACTTTTTAGTTTTTTGCTCCTTTTGTTGCAACCAATAGAATTGATAGGGCTGAAATTCTATCAGCCCATCATGGTATTTAGGTGCCTTACCCAAATATAAATCGACAATTTTTAGCTTTGGATCGAATCCCGATTGATATAGGATCTCCTTCCGGATAAACTGCACTGATGAGAAAAAATTACACAATATCAGAAGCTGACCTGCATCCCCACGGCCTCGGAGAAACGCCAATATGTGTTTGTTTTCACAGTATTCAAGAGTACAAGTATTGAAATCACTGATAATCGGCAACGATTTTCTCAATTTGATCAACTTCTGAACACCACTAAATATCGAATTGGCTACGGTCCCTGCATCCTTTCGTAAAGCAGCCTGATCCCAATTGAACTGGGCTCTGTGCATCCACCGATTGTCATAGGCTTTTTCGGGATGGTCCAAGTAAGTATAGTCATTCAGTTGGCCGATTTCGTCCCCACTGTGTATCATGGGCAGCCCACCGTAAGACAATATAATGCTATGAAGCATCAGTATTTTTTGTACCGCCTGAGTGATCCCTTGATGCCCATTGCTTTTAATTGCTCGTTCCAATCCGGATAGAGAAGCCATGCTGCCGGAAATACGGGCGTCCCCTGTTTGAGCATTGGCCATAAAAGGTGCTCCAGTAGCTGGGGAGCCAGGGAATTTGCCACTGTAGTAGTCAATAAGATATTGACGATGCAATCTGGCATCCAGGCCGATCTCATAAATATCTCGATCGTGGAATCCCAATCCGATATCGTCATGGCACCTTAAGTAATTGATCAAGGTACTATTTTGTGGCTTTTCTGGCAGCGCCGATAACACCTTGTAAACCAGTCGCGTTTCACCAGTGGCAATCGCCTCCCAAAGCAAAGCCATCATAGTGGCGTGATAAGCCATGTGGCATTCGTGCCCTTTCGAGTGTCCAGTGCCAAGGTATTTCACAATTTCTTCGGGGGCCACGATAGCTTCAGCCAACAATTTTACTCCCGGAGCTACAATTTCAGTGCAAGCCCGCATCAACTGCAATAGTAGATGCGTCTCCGGAAGATTTTGGCTGGTAGTGCCGATTTCTTTCCATAAAAATGCCGGAGCATCTAGCCTGATAATATCTGCTCCTTGATCAGCTAGGAACAGTAAATTATCCAACATCGCTGTTAAGACCTCCGGATTTCGATAGTTTAAATCCCATTGGTAATCATGAAATACTGTCATTATCCATCGATCTATCTTTTTGTTGTAAGTAAAATTCCCAGGAGCACTGGTAGGGAAGATCTCAGGTAATGATTTTTCAAATTCGTTTGGGACGGTCCTATCTGGATAGCAATAGTAATAGTTCTGATATTTCTTTACCCCTTGCCGAGCCTTCCGTGCCCATTGATGTTGGTCCGAAGTATGATTGACTACTAGATCTAAAGTGAGCAGCATATCGTTTTGACGCAACTCTTTTGCAAAGTGATTTAGATCTTTTAGGGTGCCTAACTTTGGATTGACCTTTCGATAGTCGCTTACTGAGTAACCGCCATCACTGGCGTCAGTAGGAGACTTAAGCAGCGGCATAAGATGCACACAATTAATTCCCAACTCTTTGAGATAGGGAATCTTTTCTGAAAGATTTTTCAGGTTCTCAGCAAAATGGTCTGCATAAAGGGTTACGCCTACCCACTTTTGGCTTTGCAACCAATCCGGATCCTGCTCGCGGTTCTCATCTAAGGCTTTTAGATCGGCGGAGCGTTTGACATATTGATCAAACAAAAGCTCAAACAATTGATTTAATTGTTTCGCTACATCGCTCTTTTCCCCATAAAGTGTTTGATATCTTTGACTAATAAAACTATAATTGGCGCTTAGCCGGGCATAGAAATCCCGAAGCTGAGTGGGACTGATTTTCTTGGTAGCCGCTTTTTTATCAAGCTGATCCAACAATTGACTAAGGTCTTTATGTGTTTTTGCTTGGTACATGTAAACCCGAAAATAAGGTCGTCAATTTAACCAGAATAAAGCTCTTTAATGATTTTGAAAAAGGATTTAAATATTAAAAGTGCTATTAAAACATGCATCCAACAAGTTTAGACAACTTCTGCACAATGAAAATGCTAAATTTCTGTTATTATGGCACGTATTATGCAAGGAACAGACTGAAAAGGTAGTATGAAACATTTTATTATTGTGGCTTTGCTTGGATGCACTTTTTGCTTCACTCGAGTGCAAGCGCAATCAAAAAAAGAGAAGAGGAAAAGTGATGTTGAAAGCTATCAACAAGCCCCCTCATCACGAGATCCGGGAAGTAGCTCAACCGCTGCACGTAAAAGTGTTAAGAAATCCGGAGGCTCCAATTTCAATTCTCAAGCTATGGAGGATTATGTCAAACTCAAAAAAGAGAATGCAAAGA
>JBPCUG010000113.1:0-4051 GCA_051011275.1 Cyclobacteriaceae bacterium
CATTTTGAGATATTTGCTTAATGCACTCAGGGTGCTTAAGAAACCTATAAGAATTCCTAAAATTAGCAAAATTCCCAATACCATAAGCACTTCCAAGGGTAGTAAAACCTGGTCTAGCTCTTCTATCTCCTTATATCCTATTTGAATAAGTAAATAAATCAGCGCAGAAGCAAATACTCCAGCCAATAGTCCATGTAGTACAGAGCGCCAAACAAACGGTTTTTTGATGAACCCAGCTTTAGCACCTATTAGCTGCATGCTTCTAATTAAAAACCTCTGTGAGAACAGGGCAAGCTTAATAGTATTGTGAATAAGGAATATTGCAGTGAAAAGTAGGATAGCCGAGAAGGTGATCATTCCAATACTTATCTTTTTAACACTGCTTTGAATAGTGTCGATCAGATTTTGAGCGTAGGTAGCCTCAAAGACCCCACTAATAGTTTCAATATCATCTTGAATATTGGCGAATTGTAGGCTGTCTTGATAGGAAGGTTTGATCTTCACCGCATACGCATCCCTCAAGGGGTTTTCACCAAGAATGGCAATTGGGTCTTCACCGGTTTTATCAGTGAATTCTTTAAGAGCATCTTCCTTCGAAATAAAGGCAACCTGTGGCTCACCGTCTTTTATCAAAGTATACTCTTTTGCTCTTAGTGTCTTATCAATAGCTATTTTCTCACTTTCACCGAGGTTCTTTTCCAGATATGCTTGTATTTCAATATTCTCCTGGATCATGCCAGCCAATTTCTGGGTTGCCAATAAGAAAAAAGCAAATAAGCCGATTACAATTAATGCTAGCGAAATGCTAAAAACCACGCTGAACCAAGGATAAGATCCTAACTTCTTCTTCCGTTTCTTTTTGATTGGTTTTGCCAAAGTGAAAACTTAAAACACGAAGTTAGTAAATATTGATGAATTGTGGATTGGGTTATCAATAAGGCACAAAAAAAAGTGCTTCACTGAGGCGAAGCACTTTTTTTGTGTCTGTGATATTATTTGTTGGCTTTGATAATCTCCAGTTTCTTGATGATCTCGTTATCAGTCAGTGCCTCCAGAGATGTTATTTCAATTTGGTTTTCCTTTAGGGAATAATAAGCTCCTCGATAAAACATGAACAACTTCTTACCATTTGAAAAATTCAACTCCAGTATTTCATAGGGGGTATCTTTGAAATCTCCATACAAGAATAGCTTATCCTGGTAGAACTGATAGTGGAAGTTGTATTCGCCGTTATCGGTATTTTCAACTGCCAAAGTGCCTTGTTCTTTACTGTTAGTTTGCGACAATTGCTCACTTGGCAACACCAGCTCTTCGATAGAGAGATCGTCTTCGTCTTTGTTGGGCTGCAACACCGTCGGGATCGATACAACCGCAGGTTGGTTGGCCAAATCTTGTTCAGGCTGTGGGACTGGCTTTTTTGTTGGAGCGGCGATTTTGCTAAACGACTCACTTTTTTCATTTGGCTGCTGATCCGATGCGTCCGGTGTCCCAACTATATCAATTGTTGCTACCTGATCGGTTGCCAAAGGAGTTGCCTCAGGTTTGGCAGGCACCTGCTCAGTAGTAGCATTTTGCTCCGGCTCTAAATCGATTTTGGTGATTGAGGTATCTTCCTTTTGAAGATATAAAAAAGTGCCAAGGCCTACGATTGCCGTGATGGTTATGATCGCGGCAGTTTTTAGACTAAGCAAAGCAGCCGGGCCAACGCCAACGGTTACATTGTTTAACTGCGCTTTCAGTTCAGCTCTGCGGAACTCTTTTATCGAGTTCACCAGCTGTTGCTGTACTTCAAACTCAGATCTTACCACGGGATCTTGTTGCAAAAGATTCTCAAAACTTTCCCTGGCTTCCGGAGACATTGTATTCTCCAGATAAGATTCAATCAATTCAATGGTGGTTTGTTCCTTACTCATGGTTTTAATCTAAAAAATCACTTGCCTTATAATTCTCCTTAACCATTTGGTCCAATCTTTTCTTGCACTTATATTTTTTAGTCTTTGCTGTATTGGTACTGGCAAACTTTAGTTTCTCTGCGATATCGTTCATTGACATCCCGTCAAAGTAATAGTAAGTCAATACCTTTTGGCAAGTTTCTCCGAGTTTTGCAATGCACCCTCGTATAATTCTTGCCCTTTCTTCACGATCTTGTTCCAAATACTGAACTTCGTCTTTTTCCTCGTATTTCAGCTTGCTTTTTCTATCGAGCTCTTTGCGCCATAGATTTAAACAAATGCTATATAAATAAGTACTGATCTTCGAAGTAAGTACCAAGTTCCCGCTCACGGCCTTCTGCCAGAAAACGATCAAGGCATCTTGATAAATGTCCTTCGCCTCATACTCAGTCCCGTTATTTGTAACTACAATCCGGGTCATCATCCGGTAATACTTCTTGTACAAATACTCCAGAACTTTCTCATCCCCTGCATGAAGCTTTTCCAAAATCTCGCTATCCTTCATTCAGCCCTGCGTTTATTTATACTATCCATTAACAAAATGTAACCTACTGATCCCCAATTTCCTAAAAAATAAGGGAAACTGTACTATGTTGAAGTAAACCTGACGCTAAAATCGGTGTTATACCCTAATATAACGCGGGAATCAACCCCATAATCTTACATAGTAATTTTTAAATCCATAATACATCCGGCCCTTCGCCAATGGTCGATTGAGGGCTTAGCGGATGGGTAACCACTTTTGAGTGCGCCCAATAAATGCATAACCGATATAACCTCTTACCATAAGGTCGCCATTCTCAAGCCAAACTCTACATTTGTAAACTTTTCCCTTTAATGGATCTAATATTTTCCCTCCATCCCAGTACTTACCGTCCTTTTTTAAACCGTCAATGATCTCCATGCCTAGGATCTTCTGATTTTTTCTTGGATCATCAGGTTGGCATTTGGTGCATACTTCATTTATGCCGGCTGGATCTAGGATTTTTACTACTTTTCCATATAGGGATTCATTCTTCTCAAATATTTCAACAATCGAACGTGCCTCTCCAGTTTCATCATCGATAGTTTTCCATTTTCCAACTATAGAATTTTGGGCAAAAATCGCTTGACTTAGGAAAAGGCAGCAAGCTATAATGGTCAGAGTAAGTCGCATATTTAGGTAAAATCAGCTATTATTCTGATGATTTAAATACTTAAAGATATAAAAAAAGCGCCTAACCTAGAAGCGCTTTTTTTAAGTACATTTTGAAACCCTTAGTGCTTTTCCAAATGATCTGGAACTGACGCTTCAAGCCTGATCTCATCAGTTTTATCCTCGGAGGTATGGGAGTTGTCAACTGCAATATGCGGTGCGATTACCAAAGAAACAATTGACATCAATTTGATCAGTATATTCATGGAGGGTCCCGAAGTATCCTTGAATGGGTCTCCAACGGTGTCACCGGTTACAGAAGCCTTATGTGGCTCGGAACCTTTGTATTCCATTTTATCATTTATTTCCACTCCCTTTTCAAATGATTTCTTAGCGTTATCCCAGGCACCTCCAGCGTTATTTTGAAAGATACCCATTAGTACACCGGATACGGTTACACCTGCTAACAGACCACCTAGTACCTCTGGTCCAAAAAGAACACCAACCACTACAGGTACTATCAGGGCTATCGCACCCGGGGCTACCATCTCACGGATAGAAGCCGTGGTTGAAATTTCAACGCACTTTTGATATTCTGGGGTAGCTGTGCCTTCCATAATGCCAGGGATTTCCTTGAATTGTCGTCTCACTTCCTGCACCATATCCATAGCAGCTCGCCCGACGGCGGCAATAGCTAAAGAAGAGAATATAAATGGGATCATTCCTCCCACGAAAAGCCCAGCGAGCACATCGGCTTTATAAATGTCAATGGAATCAATCCCGGCAATACCCACAAATGCAGCAAACAACGCTAAGGCTGTAAGGGCGGCAGATGCAATAGCAAAACCTTTCCCTGCAGCAGCGGTAGTATTTCCAACTGCATCTAAATTATCAGTGCGCCCCCTTACTTCATCAGGCAATCCGCTCATCTCGGCTATACCTCCGGCATTGTCAGCAATAGGGC
>JBPCUG010000114.1:0-8850 GCA_051011275.1 Cyclobacteriaceae bacterium
GCATTGTACCTTGCGGTGGTGGTTACGGACCATTCCTGGGTAGCTGATACCAGCGCTCAGGCCAATTGGAATACCCAAGATGGAGCGGAATTATATCTTGATCTGGCTCACCAGGCAACCAGGTCACTGGCTACTCAATACAGTCAATATGGCACAGAGCGATTGACTTTCGGCCAGCAAGGAAACTGGGATATTATTGATATGGTCATGGTCATGACCGACTCCGGCAGGATTTATGAATGGCAGGTTAATCTGGATCAGGAAATCTACTCCGGACTGTCACTGGGGTTTGACCTCTCTGTGGCCGACAAAGATCCGGACGATACTTTTTCCTGGAATGCCTGGGGCAAAAACGCACAGAAATTATCCAGCCCCGAGCGTTGTGGAGACCTAGTGCTGTTAGAGGAAGGAAGTGACTTGGCAACAATCGCAGGGAAGCTTGATCTGTCCGGTCTGCCAATAAAATCGCTGGCTGCCAGCGTCCGATTTAAATCCGTCGATCATCCTAAAATGTGGGTACAAACTGTCAGTGACTCTTTGGGCAACTATTCACTAACTGTACCGGTAGGTAGTTATATCCTGGGCCTGCCGGCAAAGCTGATCTTCGTCGAGGAAGATTACTACCGCATAGCCCCTGGTGATCCGGTAGCTTTTACAGTCGCATCCAACCCTTCCGATCAGCCTCCGGTTTTGGCACCCCAACTCGTTCCTGGACCTGACCTGCAACCCGAAGAAGGATTGCTTCACATCTTTGGAGAAAAGGAGAAAAAGACACTCGACGATTTTATTGCCACCTATCAGGAATACTATAGCATACCAGGTGTTTCCCTAGCCTTGATCAAAGAAGGGGAGATCATCTTCCATCAAACTTATGGGGTGAAGAATACGGTCACCGAGGAGCCTGTGGATGAGCAGACGCTTTTTGAGGCCGCCTCTATTACCAAACCGGTGTTTGCCTTTGTGGTTTTGCGACTAGCTGAAAAGGGTATGATCGATCTGGATAAACCGCTGGCCGACTATCTGGCTTTTGAAGCCCTGGAAAAATATCCGGAGTACAAACAGATGACCGCTCGACATGTACTTATTCATCGTACCGGATTGCCGAATTGGGGTACACAGTTGGAACATACTCCGGGTACTACCTTTGGTTACTCCGGAGAAGGATTTGAATATTTGAAGCGAGTGGTGGCCCACATAATGGATGAGGATATAGAACAAGTTATCGATGACGAACTGATCAATCCTTTAGATCTGTACCATATGGAGTTCAGCGATAACGAAGACCTGAGAAAAGTGGTTTCTAAGGGTCATTTAGGTAGTCACCCCACCAATTGGCCCATTCCACAACAACCAGGCATGGCTTATAGCCTACACACCGAGGCGAAAGCTTTCGCTAAATTTGCTGTTGCACTTTTGGAGCGAAAAGGATTACAACCTCAAACCTATGAGGAGTTTATGAGCATCAAAACCGAGTCAGAAAAGGAATATTGGAGAGACGAAAAATACCGGGAAGGACCGGGCCTGGGTATTTTCATTAGGGAAACTGATCATGGCAACACCTTTTTCCACGGAGGCAATAATGGCGACTTTAAATGCTTATTTGAAGTCTATCCCGATCTGAATATGGGCTATGTGGTCTTTACCAATTCTAACATGGGAGATGTCTTGGCTGATGACCTGGCTGATCTCTTGGTAGAAGGGAAAAAAGTGGAGGGGGAATAGAGGCATAAACCCTCACAAATGCTGGCCTACTGCCTCAGATTAAGCCACTCCAGCTGTCAGCTTATTTTTTTTCGGTGCTCGATTGAGTTAAGTGAATGATCGGGGTCAATATAGTCCAGTATCCTTACGATCACCCGGCCTAAACCACTAAGCGTCTGGTCTATTTGGTTTTTACCTAAGACGCTGGAGATCACTTCATCTTCATGGCCAAACTTGTGCTGAGAACTGGAAGTGATTAATATTTGGTTGAACAGGTCCCTCATTATTACGTTGCCCAACTGATCAATGGAAACGGCAATATCAAAAAAATAGTCATTGATATCTCTAAATCTGAAGGTAAATAAACCAGTGATCAAAGTGTATGCAAGTCCCAGCCAAAGCGTGGTGATGGAAAGAAGAATGGCAATAAAAGTGAGGAGCAGTCCCATAATGCAGTTTTTAAAGGCTATACGATTTTCTGCTCAAATGAAACTGAAATTTGTCAAACTTCCAATATGCGGAGGAGATGATCGATATGGCAGATGGCGCTTTTTTTAACCATAGCCCCAAGTCAAGCTACCTCTTGATTACTTTAAATCGGGTCGAAGCTGTATTCGCACTCTTGACTTCTACGAAGTACAGTCCCTTGGCTTGGGGCAGCACTATATCCAGCTGCTTAGCGGCATTGATTGGGCCGTGAGTTGCCATCAATTGACCATTTATATTTCGTACCGAGATAGATACTTCGTTCTGAACCGCTCCAAGATCAATTGTGGCAAAGCCTTCCGAGATGGTAGGATAAACTTTGATAGGACTAGTAGATAGATCCTCCAGTCCCACTACAGTCATATTCACACAAGTAGAAATGGTAGTGCATCCACCCTCAGTTATCTGCACAGCATAAGATCCGTTTTTAGTTGGCGCAAAGGACTGGCCGGTAGCTCCGGCAACAGGCTGATTATTGTTACTGCATTCCAACCATTGATAAGTAGCACCACTAGTATTAGCAGAAAGGGTCTCTCCTATCTGGGTAATCCCGTTATCTACACCTGAAAGCACCCAAAGCTCCTTGCCGTTTACATCATTATCTTTGGCTTCAAAGTACAGACTACACCCAATAACTTCAAAATTTGAGGCAGCTGAAGCACCAGTACCTGTATTCAAATCAAGCTGTGAGATTGTCGTACCGTCGTAAGCAACCAGATCAGATCCGAAGGCATTGGTGTTCACAGTGAAGTACAGTTTGTCCTGAAAGACAGTCATGAAATTTGGGTCGAAAAAATCGGATGGGTCGTCGGCCACATGAACAATCGTATCGCCATCGGATTTGCACAGTGTAAGAGGGTTGACTCCATCGTTGGCGGCAAAATAAACCTCCGATTGAAAGGTGGAAAACCTAGACAGATCCGAACCATCAGGCCCTACTCGGATATCCTGCACCATCACGGCTGTATCTCCATTATACTTCCAGAGCTCTGCGCCATGGATGCCGTCATCGGCTGCGAAGTATAAATCTGTTCCCAAAACAGTTAAATGCTCCGGGTTGGAGGATCCTGTAAGATTGATGTCTGCAACCATGACTGCGGTATCTCCGTCGTACCTCCACAATTCACTTCCGTTTAAACCGTCGTTTGCAGCAAAATAAACTTCTGAGCCAAACTCTATAAGGTATGACTCCGAGCCAAATGCACTGGCTGCCCCATTCCATATATCCATAACCATTACAGCTCCAATACCATCGTATTTCCACAATTCGAGCCCATGGGTGCCATCATTTGCTGTGAAATACAGATAATCCCCGATGACTCTTAGCCCTAATGGAAGTGAAGAACCAGCACCAGATTTAATATCCTGTACCATCATCACAGTATCGCCGTTGTACTTCCATAGTTCTGATCCTTTGCTGCCGTCTTTGGCTCTAAAGTAGAGCTCATTTTTGTAAACGGTCAACTCTGAGGGACTGGAACTTGAAGATCCTGGAAAGATATCTCGAATTAGACTTGAGCTAGTACCGTCATATTGCCAAAGTTCACTTCCTTCAATACCACTGTTCGCTACGAACACTAAACTTGAATCTAATGACACTAAATTGACCGGATTGGAACTCCCAACTCCTTGATTGATATCGACCACGACTGCTTCGTTACCATCATACTTCCAAAGTTCACTGCCAAAAGTATTATTAGTTGCTCTAAAAAAGACATCCGACCCAACAGCGGTCATATAATCTGCAAATCCATCACCGTTGGGGTTGATGTCCTGCACCATTGTAGGGACTTGAGCTTTAACTCCTGATATAACAAATACTAGTACTACTAGGAATGAAAATATAACTAATTGCCTCATAGGACTTTACTGCGGATTATCAAATATTAACTGGAATGCAAAAAAAGGCCTTAATTCATAGTTTTTAAACCTATTTGCGACCCAAATCTTACATGGATTTGATGTGCGTGCACTTTGCTTTAAATGCAACAGTTATAGGTGCAAACCCAGCGATTTGACCCGCATAGGCCGTCTTATGGAAAAACAATGGCAAAATGAGAGATCTACTATTCCTTATTATCTTAATGACTTTGGCTTCAAGTTGCCTTACACCTGATGCTGATCCCAGAGACAACAAGCAACAAAAACAGCTACAATCAATGGAATTGCATTACCCTTGGGGCCAGATAGTCCATGACTCATTATTCTATAATGATGCTCTGCTTAGTCGCCATACAAATCGATCTACCAATCAGATTGGTAATACAACCTACCGCTTTGGGTATTCCACCTTATCTATAGAAATGTACCGGGATCGAAACGGTATCTCCAGCGTTGATTTCGTTAGAAAAGATATATTCAATGATAATAAACAGTTGATACAAACCATTATTAAAAGACCAGATGGTAGCTTATTTTCAACTTCCGATTTTATCTACAATGCGGAAGGAAGGCTTGTTGCCCGAATGGTCAGCTCCAAGGATCTCAACTTTACCGATAGCATTCAGGTGGATAATAGAGGTAACCAAATTTTCGTAAAGAGCATACACGACCAGACCGTAATTATGGACTATGACCAATATCCTAACCCCTTTTATAGATCACCAATTAACATAAGCACCTTTCGTACAGACACTCCCAATAACATGACCCGTTTTCGAATATTTTATGCCGATACACTGTTTTATGAAAAGACCTACCAATACCAGTACGGGCCTGACAACTACCCGACCAAGGTGGTAGTACAGGGGTCGTTTTCGAATGATGCTGAGGAGGAATACTATTTCTACTATGAATAGAAACCACCAAAGCCTTTAGGCGGTTATAATAGATTAATCAAGATAAATATAGATTGAATTCATGGGATAATCTTGTAATATGCGTTACTGAACTTATTCTTCACAAATGCGTTTTTAAAAGTTGTAAACCATTAATTCCCATAGCTATGAAAAAATATCTTCTATTTATTGCTTTGTTAGGATGGGTCACAGCCGGTTATGCTGGAATTATACCACCAACAAAGGGTAAAGCAAATGTGAAATCAATCAGCACTATTGAGTTTGCTTCCGATGGCACACTTTTTATTGGCGATTCCAAAAGCGGGGTCATATTTGCTATTGATCTTGGAGACAATACCCCGAGCAACCCCGAAGAAGCCCTCCAGATTGGTGATTTAGAGGGACAAATTGCTGCCTTTCTAGGAACAACTTCCGATGAGATCTTGATCCACGATATGGCTGTAAATCCTATTTCTAAAAATACTTACCTGAGCGTTTCCCGGGCAAGAGCTAACTGGACTTCGCGATGGCAACTGCCAAATGAATTGTCCGACGCAATAATCCTTATAAGGATAAGTCCTGATGGCACAATGAATGAAGCTTCGCTAGAAAATGTTACTTATTCTGTGGCTCAATTACCTAATCCCATTGATGAACAAAAAGAGCATAGATGGAAAAAGGGTGCCAAACTTAGAGCAGATGCCATTACGGATATAGCCCTTCACGATGGCAAGCTGTACGTAGCGGGATTGTCTAATGAGGAGTTCGCCTCTGCAATGTGGGTAATCCCTTATCCTTTTGACGGTAGTGCAGAAGCCACTACGCTGGAGATCTATCACGGCGCCCACGGAGCTTACGAAACCCATTCTCCTGTGCGGACTTTTCTACCTTATGATCTAAATAACAAGGAGCATCTCATTGCTGCTTATTTGTGCACCCCCTTGGTGACTTTCGAAACAAGTAATCTAAAGCAAGGTAAACATATAAAAGGCAGAACAGTAGCAGAGTTTGGTGCAGGGAATTATCCTATTGATATGGTATCCTATAAAAATGGAGATAAGAACTATATACTTATGTCCAATAGCCAGCTGCCATTACTTATCTTCGACCCAGCTGATGTAGCAGCTTTTGAGGGGGAGATCAACACTGAGGTAGAAGGATACTTGGCCGGAGTTAAGTATACACCCCGCTCAGGCTCAGGCATCTCGCATTTGGCTGATTACAATGACAAATATATCATTGCCACTCAAAGAATGGCCAATGGTAAACTTGCCATTGCCCCTTTGACTAAGGATTGGTTAAGCCCTTGAAAAGTAAATCCATTTTGGAGTTTGTAAGAAAAACGAGGATCCTGGTCCTCGTTTTTTTATCCACCGCCGCATGGGCACAGGAGCCTCCCTCCCTTCACTTTCAGACCGATCCCACGAGTCCAGAATTTGGGAGGATAACTGTTTCGCTTTCTGAGAAATGGGTGGAAAAGCTCGCTGCCCTTCAACTGGACCAAAGTAATTTTAAGCGCATGCTTCAGGTTTATGTTGGAAGCGAGATCCCTGACGATTTGCCAGCGGTTGTAGGTAGCTACCAAGTAACTCCCATGGGACTGTCGTTCTATCCAAGGTTTGCACCGCCGCCAGGTATAAGTTATTCAGTCCTGTTCCGGGCAGATGTTTTAGAAGAGTTGTTGCATGGCCCCAGTATTTCCGATTCGTTTAATCAATCCAAAACGGTAAAATTTCCTGATGCAAATAATAAAGCGGAAACATTAGTTGAGGGCATTTATCCAGGTACTAATGAATTACCTTCTAACGTACTACGGTTCTATGTACACTTCTCTGGTCCAATGGGATATGAGAATCCTTATGCTTATTTGAAGCTTTACAACGAAATGGGTGTTGAGATATTGGACCCATTTGTGGAAGTGGATCAGGGGCTTTGGGATGAAACCAGAACCAGACTCACTGTCTTGGTACATCCCGGAAGAGTGAAGAGAGGTGTTGGACCGAATATGACCGTAGGGCCAGTCTTTGAGGAAGGCAAATCATATAAGCTGTTCATAGACAAGGAATGGAAGGATATAAATGCGCAGCCCCTACTTGATAACTATGAACAGACTTATCAAATAGCCACAGCTGACAGAGTAAAAGTAAGTACGGCGTTGTGGAGGGTCCAGAAACCCCGAGAGGGAACGCTTTCACCGTTGCAAATTCATTTTGGGGAGGCCCTTGATCATGCGCTTGCTCGAAGAATGATCAGCATAAATAAGGCAGATGGATTGCTGGTTGAAGGAACGGTCTCATTAGACCCTATGCAGCTGATCTGGTTGTTTAAGCCAGCAAACCCATGGAAGGCCGGAGACTATAGGGTGATAATTAATACGAAACTTGAGGATTTGGCTGGCAATAATCTGATTGGTGTTTTTGACCGACCAACATTGTCAAATGCTGATGATAATAAAGCTGCAAGTTTTAAAACAATCTCATTTGTAATAGATTAGATTTTGCAAACTGGCGCAAAGGAAAATCACTGATTATTTAATTGTTACCTCCTAAGACAAAACGAAACATATCCCGCATCATTCCATTCGGTTTGATCTGGTTGGGCTCCGCAACTGTTTATTCACTGATGGAACGTGGAATACTGGGGCAACAACTATATTATCCTTCCACCGGCAATCCATATAACTTTGAAGGAAATCTGTTGATCACTTCAGCATCTGCTTTGGTGATGGGACTAGTTATGGGAACAATAGAAATACTTTACCTACAAAAGCTATTCAGCCGAAGAAGCTTCAGCCAAAAGATCATTTTCAAAACTGGTGCCTATGTGACTTTTATGATCCTTTTTTTGATTCTTACCTCGGTGCTAAGCAATGCTCGAGAACTGCAAGTAGGATATTTTGACAGACAGGTATGGCAGAATACATGGGCTTTCTTTACAAACTTTGCCTTTTGGAGCCTTCAGTTTTATCTGGCTGCTACTATCGGAGTCTCTTTATTTTACGCTCAGGTAAGTGAAAACCTTGGGCAAGGTGTGCTTAGCAATTTCTTTACCGGCAAATATCACAACCCTATGGAGGAAGAAAGGATCTTTATGTTTCTGGATATGAAATCTTCAACCTCTATTGCGGAACGACTTGGTCATGTTCGATATTTTGAAATGCTAAGGACTTATTATGCTGATCTGTCAGGCCCTGTTATTGAGTACTCTGGTGAGATCTATCAATATGTAGGTGACGAGATGATTATTTCCTGGAGACTAAAAAATGGATTGGAGAATCTTAATTGCTTGCGATGTTTTTATGCCATGAAGGAAGCCTTACTGGCACGTGAGGAAAGCTATTTGAAAGACTTTGGAGTGTTGCCCGAGTTTAAGGCAGCATTGCATTGTGGTAAAGTCACTACAGGTGAAATCGGAGTGATCAAGACTGACATCATCTTTACCGGAGATGTACTCAATACTACGGCGCGTCTTCAAGGGCTATGTAATAGCTTTCATGTAGACCTTCTTATTTCCGATAATTTGCTTAGCCAGTTGCAACTTGGAAGCGAATTTCGAATTAAATCCCTAGGAGTAAGCGAATTAAGGGGAAGAGATGAAAAGGTTGGCCTATCTACTGTCCTTGAAGTTGGCTAGATCCGTATTGGTAATTAGTATTCGCTTTCATTTAAATAGGGCCAAATCACTTGTTTTAATGCGGAAATTAGGCTGAAATAAACAATTTTATTCGCTGAGTGGTTATATTGTAACGGATTTCAGGTGAACAGCACATTTTTCGACTAATAGATAAGCTTCCATGCCCTACTCAACTCTTACCAACAAATATGCTCATCTGTGGAACAAATACCGTCCTGCTATACTAAAATATATGATTGACGCTGCTGATGGG
>JBPCUG010000115.1:0-2589 GCA_051011275.1 Cyclobacteriaceae bacterium
TTATCGGTGAGCGCCGAGCGTGTGTTCCAAGCTATGGCTATTGCCAATTATGCCAATTCTATCGATGCCCAATACGTTGCCCATGGTAGCACCGGCGCCGGCAATGACCAAGTGCGCTTCGACCTGGTCTTTGAGATCCTATGCCCGGAAAAGAAAATCCTTACTCCTATTCGGGACCAGCAACTCTCTCGCCAAGAAGAGATCGATTATCTAAAGCGAAATGGAGTGGACATGGAGTGGCACAAAGCGCAGTACTCCGTCAATCAGGGACTGTGGGGCACCAGTGTAGGGGGCAGTGAAACGCTCACCTCACATTTGCCCTTACCAGAGGAAGCATTTCCCAGTCAACTAAAAGATCAAGATAGTAAGACACTTCAATTGCATTTCAAAAAAGGCGAATTAGCGAGGATTGATGACCAAACCTTTACTTCCCCAGTTGAGGCTATTGAGCAACTACAAGCGCTAGCTGCCCCTTATGCCATTGGCCGTGATACACATGTAGGCGACACCATAATCGGGATCAAAGGCCGGGTGGGATTTGAAGCTGCAGCACCATTGATCATTATCAAAGCTCACCACCTATTAGAAAAGCATACGCTGGGCAAATGGCAAGCTTACTGGAAAGAACAGCTGGGCAACTGGTACGGAATGATGATCCACGAAGGCCAGTACCTAGATCCTGTGATGAGGGATATCGAACAATTTCTGGAACACAGTCAAACAAACGTTACCGGCCAAGTGGGTGTGAAATTAATGCCTTATCGATTTGAGTTGCTTGGCATCGAGTCATCCAATGATCTTATGGCCTCAAAGTTTGGTGACTACGGCGAGATGAACAAAGCCTGGAGTGGTGATGATGTAAAAGGTTTCACCAAGATTCTGGCCAACCAAAACAAGATCTATCACGCAATCCATCAAAACAATGATTAACGCGGGTATTATAGGAGGTGCCGGTTATACCGGGGGAGAATTAATAAGGCTGCTCCTCAATCATCCAGAGGTTGAACTGAATTTCATTCAAAGCCAAAGTCAGGCTGGAAAGCCAGTGACAGCAGTGCATACCGATCTAATGGGAGAAGTAGAAATGACCTTTTCCTCGAATGTGACTGTAGATGTAGATGTGCTATTCCTGTGTCAGGGTCATGGTAAAGCTAAAGAGTTTTTTCAAAAACAGGATATACCATCTTCCATTAAGGTTGTCGATCTAAGCCATGACTTCCGCATTAGCGATGATAGTCACTCCTTTACCTATGGATTACCAGAATTACAAAAAGACGTTATCAAAAATGCAGACAAGATTGCAAACCCGGGATGCTTCGCTACAGCTATCACACTAGGTCTATTGCCCCTGGCAGCTCGAGGGCTACTCAAAAAACCAGCTCACATAAATGCTATTACAGGTGCTACCGGCGCTGGCCAATCGCTTTCTTCCACCTCGCATTTTAGTTGGCGCAATAACAACGTTTCGGTTTACAAACCATTTCAACACCAGCATTTGGCGGAAATTGGGCAGAGCCTACAACAGGCAAATGGGGCAACCATTCCGGATCTTAACTTTATTCCGGTGCGGGGCAATTTTTCACGCGGCATTTTTGCTAGCCTGTATACGGAAACAGATATGGACCAAAACGAAGCCTTAGAATTGTATCAAGACTTTTATAGCGCACATCCCTTTACTTGGGTTTCCGATCAGAATCCCAGCTTGAAAGAAGTGGTTAACACCAATAAATGTCTGCTCTATCTGGAAAAGCATGGCCGCCAACTTTTGATCGTGAGCGTGATAGACAACTTACTAAAAGGAGCAGTGGGGCAAGCAGTACAAAACATGAACCTGATGTTTGGGTTGGATGAAACCACCGGACTCAAGTTGAAAGCCATTGGATTTTAAAATGATCAACTTATGAAACTTTACGATGTATATCCCTTATTCGATGTAGAACCGGTCAGTGGCAAAGATTGCTATGTATATGATCAGAATCAGCAGCCCTACCTTGATTTCTATGGAGGTCATGCGGTAATTTCGATCGGTCATAGTCACCCGCATTATGTAAATCGGCTCAGTCATCAATTGAGCCAGATTGGTTTCTATTCTAATTCAATAGTCAATCGGCTGCAAAAAGACCTTGCGGAAAAACTAGGACAATTAAGTGGATATGAGGACTATCATTTGTTCCTCTGTAATTCAGGTGCCGAGGCCAATGAAAATGCTTTAAAGCTTGCCTCATTTCATACTGGAAAAAATCAGGTAATAGCCTTCAAAGATTCCTTCCACGGGCGTACAAATGGAGCGCTAGCCATTACTGACAACACCTCGCTCAGAGCACCGATCAACTCGGGTTCTGCGGCACATTTTTTGGAAATGGAAGACATCGAAGGGTTAGAAAAGTTATTAAAAACTAATCAGATCGCAGCGGTGGTCATTGAGGGCATTCAAGGGATTGGTGGCATTAATGTGCCTTCAGAAAGTTTTTTGCAAGAAGTTGAAGCTTTATGTCAAAAATATCAGGCCTCTTTCATTCTTGATGAGATTCAGTCTGGTTACGGAAGGACGGGCCAATTTTTTGCTCATCAAAATGCTCAAGTCAAACC
>JBPCUG010000116.1:0-12108 GCA_051011275.1 Cyclobacteriaceae bacterium
CTTTTAAAACAAAGTCCCAATCCGCCCAGGAAGCTCACGAAGCCATCCGACCCACCAGCTTTTCCAAGCCTGAGGCCGGAAGCGATGGTAACGAGCAGCGACTTTATGAGCTGATATGGAAAAGAGCCATTGCCTCCCAAATGGCTGATGCTCAAATAGAAAAAACAATCGCCAAAATTGGCATCTCAACCGTACCTCAGCAAATGACCGCCCAGGGGGAAGTGATCAAATTCGATGGCTTTTTGAAAGTGTACATTGAATCGACTGACGATGACGAAGAAAATGGGGAGAGCAAAAAAATGCTGCCTCCATTAGAATTGGACCAAAACCTGCCACTGGATGAAATGAAAGCCAGAGAAGGATTTTCAAGACCACCATCCAGGTATACCGAGGCCAGTTTGGTTAAGAAATTAGAGGAGATGGGTATCGGTAGACCTTCTACGTACGCACCTACCATCTCTACTATTCAAAAACGCGGATATGTAGAAAAGGAGTTTAGGGAAGGTAAAGAGCGCAACTATCGGGAAATTGTGCTTAAGCAGGGTGCGGTTACAAAAGAGACAAAGACAGAAATCACCGGAACGGAGAAGAACAAGTTGTTTCCTACCAACACTGCTATGATAGTGAATGATTTTTTGGTCAGTCATTTTTCCAACGTGTTGGATTACAGTTTTACTGCCAATGTAGAAAAGGAGTTTGACGAAATTGCCCAAGGACAGAAGGAGTGGAACCAAATGATCGACAATTTTTATGGTAAGTTCCACCCGATCGTAGAAAAGACAGAAACATTAGAGCGATCCTCAGTGGGTTCACAAAGAGAGCTAGGTACAGACCCTAAATCTGGAAAGAAGATCACGGCAAAATTAGGTAAGTTTGGAGCCTACGTCCAGATCGGAGATAACCCAACCGATGACGGTGAAGGTGAAAAGCCTAAATATGCCAGTTTGCGCAAAGATCAGCTGATCGAAAATATCAGCTTGGAAGACGCCCTTGAATTGTTTAAGCTGCCCAGAGATGTGGGCGAGTTTGAAGGAGAAATGATGGTGGCTGCCATAGGAAAGTTCGGACCCTACATCCGACACAATGGCAAGTTTGTGTCCATTCCTAAAGATGAAGACCCTCATACTATAGAATCCGATCGCGCTATGGAATTGATCCATGAGAAGCGCAAAGCCGATGCGGAGAAGTTTATCAAAATCTTCCCAGAGAACGAGGAGGTAATGGTGCTTAAAGGTCGTTACGGACCTTATATAAAAGTGGGCAATAAAAATGTAAAGATCCCTAAGGATCGAGAGCCCGAATCTCTCACTCTGGAGGAATGCTTGGAATTGGCCGAAAATGCTCCTGAGAAAAAAGGGCGCGGCCGGAAGAAATAACGCTCATGTCCAAACCTAAGATCGTAGTCCTTTCAGGTGCTGGGATCAGTGCAGAAAGCGGAGTACCAACTTTCCGCGATGCTGACGGATTGTGGGAAGGGTACGATATTATGGAGGTGGCAACTCCCCAGGGATGGGAGCGCAACCCTGAACTCGTACTCGAGTTTTATAATCAAAGACGAAAGAACGCCTCCACGGTAGTACCTAACCAGGGACACATTATTCTAGCTGAGTTGGAATCAGATTTTGAAGTTTCCATCGTCACCCAAAATGTAGATAACCTGCATGAAAGAGCCGGCTCCTCCAATGTGTTACATCTGCACGGTGAATTATTTAAAAGCAGAAGCACTTTGGATGAAAGTTTGGTTTACCCTATCGAAGGTTGGGAGCTGAAGTTGGGAGATTGCTGTGAGAAAGGTTCGCAATTAAGACCGCATATCGTTTGGTTTGGTGAGATGGTTCCCATGATGGAAAGTGCGATGAAGGAAGTCCTCCAAGCAAACATTTTTATCGTGGTGGGCACTTCTTTAGCGGTCTATCCTGCCGCCGGCTTGATCGATTACGTTGCGGTTGACATCCCTAAGTTTGTGATCGATCCAAAGATGCCAGAGATAGCGCATAGGGATAACCTGTTTTTAATTGAGGAGGTGGGGAGCAAGGGATTGGGGATGGTGAAGGAGAGGTTGCTGCGAGATTATTTGTGAGACCAGGTTTTTTGAATCATGAATAGTGAACAAGGAATACTCAATGTCCATTATTCATTTGAGATAACCTACAAGATCTACAAAAGCCAAAATAAATATGAAGATTGGAATTGCCATATAAGTTACTAAGAGGAAGGCAACATATAATTCATTAGTTGGTGCACTAAAATAGAAAGTTGTTCCTATCCCAAAGATTAATAATGATCCAAAAAAGTGACTATCACGTCTAGTAACCTGACCTTTTAAATCGTGTGAATTTTATCTATCATAATGCAAGTACCCCATCTCAATCCTTAATTCTCCTCCAAAATTATTACTATACAGTTGCCCGGTGCCCAGCCCCTGATGACCTATATAAGGTAGTGAGGCCGTAAACTGGCTAATAGCATTCAAGCCAATATTAGACTCCAATGCTGAGGTGATCCACCAGCCAATACCTAATCCTTTTGCCAATTTAATCCATTCTTTTGTGGCCTGAAAGCCGCCTAATAAGGTTGGTTTCAAAACAATATGCAGAGGTTTGATCTCCTCCAATAAACTTTTTTTACCATCAAGTCCTACAACTCCAATCAGCTCTTCATCCAATGCAATTGATATAGGTGAAGTTTGGCAAAGTCGTCTCATGGCACTCCCTTGTCCAGGTGCCAAAGGTTGCTCGATTGAATGGATCTTTAGGTGTGCCAACTGATCCAACTTTTCGGTAGCTTCTTCCTCTCTAAAGGCGCCATTTGCATCGATCCTAATTATGGCTTCGGGTGCAAGCTGTCGCAAGTACGAAAGCAGCTCTAATTCCTGACTAAAATCTATTGCGCCTACTTTCATCTTTAAACAGGTGTAGCCGGCTTGAACTTTTTCTTCAATTTGTTCCCGCATAAACTGATGGTCTCCCATCCATATCAACCCGTTTATGGGTAAACTTTCCTTCCCTTGAGTAAAAGCGCTGTCAAAGAGAATTTTGTTACCTCCTTTCAGCAGATCTCGAAAGGCCATTTCAAAACCAAAAAAAATAGAAGGCTTTTTTTGAGTAACATATTGATTAAGGATAGTGGGAATTACTTCCAAACTCTCAGGCAACTCCATACCTTCCATCTTTCGGCAAACATGGTCCAGCACCTCTTCATAATCCGAACCATATTCAATACTCAACCCAGGTAAAGGTGCACATTCACCCAGGCCAGTTACTTGGGGTCTACGGGAGTCTGACAGAGTAAGAATATATATATCCCGATCTTTCATCACTCCCCTGGAAGTACCAGCTTCAAAATTAAATTTAAGGCAGTATTTTTTATGGCTGATCTTTAGGGCCATGACTTAAGCTACAGTTTGCAGACATGCCACCAAACGATCCATATCAGTAACATCATTATACAGGTGCGGCGAAACGCGAATAGCATCTCCCCTGTAGGAAACATATACTTTTTGTTCCTTTAAGGTTCGCTTTAATTGATCACGGTCTATATGCTGAGGGACTCTTATACCAAACAATTGTGCACATCGCGATGAATCCTCTTCAACTTTATATCCAAGGTCTCGTAAGCGTTCAATTGGTTCTTTAACCAGATTTTGACAATAAGATTGAATGTTATTTACTCCCCAAGCCAATATCTGCTCCAGAGCCGTACTTAACATAGGAACCAAAATAAAATTACTATTTTCTCCAACATCATATCTTAAGGCTCCCGGTTGATAACGGTCCTCATAGGCCACTAAGCCACCAAAATCGTCACTATTAAGCCTACTGATCCAGTTTTCTTCCAGAGGTATACCCTGGTCAAACTCAGCGCCAAAGTAAGACACCCCAATTGAATAAGGCCCCATCAGCCATTTGTATCCAGCACAAATTACAGCATCAGGTTGCAGCTTTTGCACATCAAAAGGGTAGGCACCTATGGACTGTGTGCCATCAATAACCAGCAAAGCACCCACTTCCCTCGTACGCTGCCGAATGGCCTCGAGATCAAACAAAGTTCCGTCCGCCCAATGTGCCTGCCCTAACGTGACTAATCCCGTTTGATCGTCAATAGCTTCCAGTATCTGTTGGTTCCAATTGGCGCCACGGCCAAAATCCACTTTTGGTGCATTTATCACTTTTAAATTTGCGCCTTGCTCATCAGCTAACCTTTTCCAAGTATATACATTGCTTGGGAATTGCTCCTCTACCATTATGATGTTTTGACCTTTAGCTAGTGAAACATTTCGAGCCACAGCTGCCAGACCATAAGAGGCAGCAGGTATGATGGCTACGCGTGAAGGGTCAGTAATATTTATCAATCTGGCGAATAATTTTCTCAGCTTCTCTCTTGGAGCAAAAAAGTCATCTACCTCGATACGATACGGGGTGGCTTTCTGATCTACCATAGCTCGGCCCATCGATGCAACTGATCTCAATAATGGCGACATGTAAGCGCAGTTGAGATAACTCACCTCAGGCGGCAAAGAGAAAATCGCTTTTTGGCAATCCATATATATTGTTTATAAAATATGTTGGCTGGTAATAAGTCGGACACCTTTTTCTTCCATCTCTTTCATGGCAACATCAGAATCGCCCGGTTGGAGATTGACACCTTTTGTAGCATCAGTGATAACCGTAGTTTCAAACCCCAAGTGGGCTGCATCAAGGGCGGTATACTTTACACAATAGTCTGTAGCTAGCCCAACTATGAAAACTTTATCGACTCCTTGCTCTTTCAGATAGTCTCCTAAACCGGTAGCTTTCTTATGGCCATTATCAAAAAATCCACTATAGCTATCAATCTCCGGATCAGTCCCTTTGCGAAATATACGTTTGATTTTATCACGTTTTAATTCCTCACTGAGGGCAGCTCCGTGAGTGGAATCAATACAATGGTCAGGCCACAATACTTGAGGCAGTCCCTGTAAATCGACTTCCTCGCCAACTTGTTTTCCAGGATGCTGACTGGCAAAACTTTGATGTTCTGCCGGGTGCCAATCTTGTGTAGCAACTATCAAATCAAATTGTGATTGGAGTTGGTTGACCAGTGGAATGATCTTATCTCCCTCAGGGACGGCAAGCGCTCCTCCAGGCAGGAAATCATACTGTAAATCGACTAAGATCAGGACAATCATTATATGCTATTAATCAGTACTTTATATTAATCTATCTTTATTTATACTTTAAGTATTTATGTTTCTTAGCTTAAAGATCAACTTGGTCTTTAAATCATATAGCTGTTGCTCCAATCCCACTGGATATGTATGTGGATTAACGAATCGCTGGATACCTTTGTCGAGTGACTGGATCTGCTCAATTACCCTTTGCTTGATTACCTTAATATCTGGCTTTTGATATACTTGTTTGCCGTCCCTGAACACCGGCTGTAGCAGATCTTCATGTTGATAATGTTCGGAACTAAGGCTTCTTCTTTTGGTGGCATCCATAGGATCAATAATTGTACGGCTTTCATCTACACCCAACGGTTGATCATAGATCATATCAGCGACCAACGAGTTATTGTTCCTGAAGCGTCTTACCTGTTGCACCCCTGGATTATTTACTTTCACCGCTTGTTCTGAAAGTTTGATTTTATAATCCCATTGTCCTTGTTCAGTCTTAATTGCAGATAGTTTATACACCGCCCCTAGCGCCGGTTGGTCAAATGCGGTTACAAGTTTAGTGCCTATACCCCAGGTATCAATAGCCGCATCCTGATCCTTTAAACTGGTGACTATATTTTCATCCAGGTTGTTACTGGCCACGATCTTTGCTTGGTCAAATCCAGCTTGGTCCAATAGCTCCCTGGCCTTGGTACTGAAGTAAGCCAGATCACCGGAGTCAATTCTTATTCCCGCCATTTGCTTGCCTTGAGCCTTAAGTGCTTTTCCTACTTCGATAGCATTTTTCACTCCCTGCAGTGTGTCATAGGTATCTACCAAAAAGATACAGTTGTTAGGAAGAGCTTCCGCATAAGCCTTAAAGGACTCCAACTCATTTTCAAATGACATGACCCAGCTATGAGCATGTGTGCCGCTTACCGGAATACCAAAAAGCTTGCCAGCCAGGACATTTGATGTTGAACTGCAACCCCCGATGAAAGCCGCTCTGCTGGCGGACAGTGCACCATCAATCCCTTGAGAGCGGCGCAACCCAAACTCCATCACTGGCTCTCCTTGTGCAGCCAGAGAAATGCGAGCGGCCTTAGTGGCTATCAAAGATTGGAAATTAATCATGTTAAGCAGGGGTGTTTCCAACAATTGGCATTGCAGTATCTCTCCCTGCACTCTGATCAAGGGCTCTTGCGGAAAAACCAAGGTTCCCTCAGGAATCGCATCTACTTGGCAGTTAAATTCCAACTTTTTAAGATAGTCGAGGAAAGCGGGCTCGAACATGGGCTTCCCATCATTACCATGGAGACTTCTTAGATAGTCGAGATCCTGTTCATTGAAGGCAAAACCGTTTAGGTAATCAATGACATACTCCAATCCGGCAGTAATGGTAAATCCTCCTTGGTAAGGATTACGACGAAAAAAAAGATGAAAGACACTTTCCTTTTGAGCCAAGCCCTGCTTCCAATAGCCATAAGCCATGGTAAGCTGGTAAAAGTCAGTAAGCAAACCTAATGGCTGGCGATATAGGTTTTGGATCACATTCATTGGGTGAAAATAAGCATAGACTGCCTTATTTCATAACCCATTATGCAGCAAGAAATGTGATAAGAAGAATTACTTGTTGATGTGCTGTAAACTATTCTTCCATCAGGGCCACTCCGCCATCCTCAGTTTCAATAGTAATGAAAGCCTTTCCACCTGATAATCGATATTCACTTCGGCCTTCACTATCGGAAACAAGTTCGAAACCGTTACTGGTTCTAACCGAACCATCATCGTGTCTAATATTAAATTGGCCTCCACCGCTCTCAACTTGTAATTCAATAGAGCCATCATCAGAGCTTAATAAGTACTCTCCTGTATCTTGCAACTTGGTCGCTAAACGAATGTTCCCATCTTCGACTTTTATATCGATCTTTTTAAAATCGCCATCCAGTATCTTGATATCACCATCTTCCAGCCTGGCTATAATATTCCCTTGCCCTTGATCCATGGTAATATCACCGTCATCTAAACGAAAATCAAATGACTTTCCATTACAGGATTCGAGCGCAATATCTCCATCACTGATCTCCATGGAAATCGCACCATTCATACTTTTAATTAAATAGTCATCATCATCACCTTTGGCCTCCAGCCCAGCGGTATTTGGCGCTTCAATCAATATCTCATAGACCTCACGGGAGGAACCTATACCTGTCCAGGAGAAGGGATGATCTTTTACATAGAGGTTGCCGTTTTCTTGGGTTACCTCTACCTCCAAGTTTATTTTTTTAGCTTTAAGATTGAGACCGGTAAAAGTTACCTTTCGATAAACTTTCACTCTTACGTCCGTACGGCTACTACCGATCACTTCGATTTCAGCATCTTGAGTATCGACGAAAATATGGCCGTTAGCTCCTAGGGTATAATCCTTGTCCAGAGTAAACTCATTCGGGTCTTGGGCCTGGCCATAAACTGAAAATAGAAATATAGATAAAGCTGTAAGAAGCAGTTTTGTGGTTTTCATATCTCGAGAAAGTAGTTGGGTCCTATTTATAAGACCGATTAAGACTAGTAAAGGTTGCGTTGTTTATGGAGTTTGATTCCAAAAAGTACCAAAAGAAACCTTCTTATATCAAAGCAAATTGCTCTTCCTTGATATCAATATTGTGATACACTTTCTGGACATCGTCATCATCTTCTAGTACGTCAACCATTTTCATGATCTTGCTGAAATCTTCATCGTCCAAGCCAACTAAAGTGTTTGGGATACGCTGCAATTCGGCGCTTTCAGGTTCCAGGTTCAAAGTCTCTAGCTTCTGTTGCAGATTACCGAAATCTTCCATGGCGCAGGTAATGTGCATAAGCCCTTCTTGTTCTTCGACTTCCTCAGCTCCCCCGTCGATGAGCTCCAAGGTAAGGTCATCGGCATCCATGCCCTCAGGCTTAGGCAAAATAAATACTCCCCTTCGATCGAAAATAAATTCCAAAGAACCATTGGTGCCCAAGTTGCCTCCATGTTTGGTAAAAATAGATCTTACCGAAGAAACTGTGCGATTAATGTTATCTGTAGTACATTCAACAAAGACCCCAACGCCTTTGATGCCATAGCCTTCATAGGTAACCTCAGTATAATCTCCAGCATCTGCACCTGACCCTTTCTTAATGGCTCTTTCAATTGTATCCTTAGGCATGTTTGCTCCCTTGGCATTTTGAATGGCCAAGCGCAATCTGGGATTGGTATCTGATTCCGCACCTCCTTCTTTGGTGGCTACAGTGATTTCCTTGATCAGTTTTGTAAATATTTTACCTCTTTTCGCATCCTGTGCTCCCTTGCGATGCTTTATATTAGCCCATTTACTATGTCCTGCCATAAATAACTTTTCTCTGTCAAATACAAAAATATCACTTATAGGGGAAATTGGAAACAAACGGGAATGGTTAATCACATAAAAAAAGCATCCCGATTATCAATCGGGATGCCCAAAACCTAAATTAAATATGAAAAACCTAGTTTAAAAAATAGTCTAAAAATAGACTTAAAAAAAAGTTAAAAAAATAATGATGCTCTCAGTTCAGTAGCGTTAGCTTTAAAAAATGTCACGTTTAAAAAATTAACACCATTGAAGGAATTAACCTTCAAACCTTATTTAACACTTAGTATGCCAATATTTGCCGAAAAGCTATAAATATCATGTATATATCTGATTATCAGAAAGATAAATATTTTGCTGATAATTTGACAAAATTTAGATTTTTGATAAAATTATCATTTTGATAGCATCAAGTATCATTTTGAGAGGATAAATTCCGGTAATTCCATCTCAGAATTAAGAAAGATATTCGGTATCCTGTAGCAATGAATAGGGTAAGTGTAAATGGTCCTTGCCTGAACAGAACCCAGGTTGTTGTATTTATTCAGTAAGTGGCAACTCCACAAAAATCGTAGTACCAACACCACATTCTGTTTCAAACCAAATACTACCACCGGCATGCTCCACCCCCCTTTTGGCGATTGACAACCCAATTCCGGAACCTGTCTCTTTGGTACTGAAATTTGGAATAAAGACTTTCTCGGCAATATTATCTTCAATGCCATTTCCGTTGTCCTTGATCCTTACTAACACCTGGTCATCTATTCGTTCGAGGAAGACATCTATTTCGGCTTTGCGTGAAGCCGGTACGGATTGGATACCATTTATGATCAAGTTTGAAAATATCCGTCCCATCAACTGGCCATCCCCTATTACTGGAAAGGTCCCAGTTTCAATTGATGAGCGAATAGTTTGGTTGTTATTGCTCTTGTACAATTGAATCGTTTTCCTAAGCACTCCTGCCAACTCAAATCTTTCGTGCTTAGGGATAGGCATCTGAGCAAAAGAAGAAAACGACGTAGCAATATCACTAAGGGTATCAATCTGTTCTAACAATGTGTTAATCGGTTTTGAGGCAGCCTGAGAGTCTAAACTTTCTTTATCACTTATGGTCCGTTTAAGATGTTGCAATGTCAACTTCATTGGAGTCAACGGGTTCTTGATCTCATGAGCAACCTGTTTAGCCATTTCCCGCCAAGCTGATTCCTTTTCACTTTGTGCTAAAGCCTTTTTACTATTCTCCAAATTTTTGAGCATCCGGTTATACTCCCCAACCATAATACCAATTTCATCCTGGGAATTCCATTCCAAGGGTTCGTTGTGCTTAGTAAGGGTAGTTTTCTTGATCTTTTGGGTAATCATCTTTAAGGGTACCGTAAGCACCTGTGAGGCGAAGTAAGAGATGACTAATATGATGATAAAAATAAAAGTAAAGATATTAAGGATGTTGGTAAGGATAATTACCACCTGTTTGTTCTCCTCATACTTTGACTCGAAAAACGGAATACTAAGGACCCCTAATAAACTGCCATCATCAAACGACTTGATCCCGACATATGCTGATTTATAGGGCAAGCTACCTACCGACTCGTTGAGCAATACGCTACCGCCAAAGGTTGAATGAATTTCGGCAAATGCTTCCGGATTAATATATTTAGACAACAGTGCATACTCGTAGATTTTAGGTTGACTGGTAGCTATTAGCTGCCCGGAAACATCAAAAATATTTATATCTGACTCCGAGTATTGCGCCAATTGAGTGAGGGTTTGTACCAATACTTCCTGGCTGACGGTTTTTTTGATAAAACTATCTAATGTGCCCACAATGTTGTTACTAATGCTTTCAGCTTTTTCAAAGTACTGTTTAACTACTTCCTCTTTCGAAGAGGAGCTTATCAAACTTAACGTGGTAGCACTCACGATAAGTAATGGCACAAAAAATGCCAGATTCAAATACAATTGGATCCGGGAGGTATAATTCAGCTTAACTTTTTGCTCTCGGATGATAAAAGTATAAACTACTATTATGGTAATGATACAGAAAATAAATAGGATAAAAAGAAAGGAGAAATTGGCAAGAACATTCCTCCAGGGATAGGCGGAAGTAGAGATGATCGCTACTTTGTCCCGAGGGCCATCGACTGCCAAGTGATGAAAGCCATCTTTTGTCAGGCCCAACTCATAAAGTACATCGCGATTGAAATAACTAGTCTTGAAATCCTTGTCGTAATTAAACTCCCCAGAATTATTTACCAAAGACTGACCGGCAAATATTGCATAGCTATAATTGCGATCGGCAGCGGTGACGCTTTCACCATAAACTAAAAGCTCGGGATAAACCGTATTGGGAATAACGCGCTTCAACTTTAGATCAATGATCACATAACCAAGATCTAATTCATTTTTCTTAAGAGGTATAAAACTTAAATATCTTTTGAGCAGATCAGATTTGATCTCATTTATGAAATAAAGGTTTTCATATTCAGTTTCGTATCTCTTGGTTTGCAAACGACCCTGCAATTCCTGGTAGCTAAATACCTCTTCATTGCCAACATAAGGTGCACCTCTACTATCAAATAAATTGATCTTTATATCATACTGATCCAGGTGCTTATCCAAATGTATATGATTGATCTTTTGAATAATTTTATCCTTTGGGCCTAATGGATTAAAAAGGATTTGATTGCTAATAAAAGCATCCTCCTGAATCTTCCAAGCTGCTTGTGACAGCAACCATTCCCCTTGAATGTCACGCTCATTCAGGAGCCTATCTGCAAAGCGCTGCTTTGCATTGATATTTTTGGTCTTTTCAAAATTGTTTATTGCGTAGGCACCAACCACCGCGCAGGATATAGCCGCAACGAAAAGATATAAGAATGAAACATAGTTGAAACGACCAAAATAGGCAGGAAAACGAAGGAAATACATCAATCCCAGATAAGCCGAGTGAACAATTAATATCAACCAGTAATTACTTCCTGACAGGACTGAGAATAAGGTAAACAGTGTAGCAGCAATCAGGAAGCACAAGATCAGCTTATTACGCTTTGCTCCGGTGAAAAGCACAGCTTCTCTCATCACCAAGTGAGAAGCTAAAAAATAGATCACAGCATTGAGGACAATTACTATCAAACTGGCCAACTTCAAAAAGGAAAAATCAACAATGGTGACCACATCTAAAGACCATTGGGAATGGTAAAACAGAGTTATGACCAGGTATTGAAAGTAAAGACTTAGAAAGCTGATCAGTAATAACAAGGAAACCAGACCTATCTTCAACTCTTCAGTTAATTCGGTAAGTCGCTGGTATAAGGGAAACCTGCGATAGTATCGAAACAGATATACTACCACAACCAAAAGCGCTAGCTCATTCAAAAGCAGATCTCCTAGTGAATGATTCAGATCGGAGGAAGCGTATAAATGGGGGTCGAAAAACTCTAGAGGGATCAATGCATAAGGAAAATCAAAATAGATCATCAATCCACGAACAAGGGTGAGCCCTCCTATCAAAACCAGAAACCCTTTCTGCCATGCTTCCTGCCGAACCATTCGATCTACTGTGAACTTTAAAAAAATGATACCAAACAGAATTGAAATAATAAGCAA
>JBPCUG010000117.1:0-5792 GCA_051011275.1 Cyclobacteriaceae bacterium
ATGGCCATCTAAATCTGATTGAGTCATAATAATGTCAGTTTATATAAAATTTAGGTCATATAAGTTAGTCAAAATTTTTTACTACTTTTTTATGAAAGCTGTAATTCTACCAGCGCTATTCCCTTGGAAATAGTACGCTTCATGGGAAGACCGGTTTCTCCCAACAACTCTAACATTGGGGCATTCTCGGATAGCACTTCAGCATGAAATGACATTATATGCTGGGACCTGGCTATTTTGATTAAGTGTTTTAAAAGACAGGTTCCAATCCCCTTTCCTTGGTAGTCGTCAAGAACAGTTAATGCGATCTCCGCTGCATCTGGCAAGTTGGATCCAGTCAGCTTAACATACCTGGCTACTCCCACATAATGACGTTCTCCCTGCTCATCGAGTCCTGCCAGCAATCCCACATGATTTACAAAATCCAGCTCAGAAAGATAGATTAGCTCATTGGTGGATAACTCGGCTTTAGCTCCAAAAAAACGCAAGTGGATAGAGCGCTTGCTAAGATGGGTGAATGCCTCTGCAAATAAGCATTTGTCTTCAGGCTTGATGGGACGAATAAACAAAGACTCACCGGTAAGTGTGGTCTCTTCAACCTCATAACTGCTTGGGTCCATAAATTGCTTGAATAGGAGCTGGCTGGTGCTTCTAGTCTTGGTAAGACAATTTAGGCATCCAATCGTTGCCTCTGCCCTCAGGAGTTAAATCGAGTACATTCCAAAGTGGCCATATCAGGTCAACGTGACGTGGCTGGCCGTCAACCGGTGTATAGAGTACCTCAGTACCGTAAAAATGTCTTATGCCTTGATCCGTTTTTACAAATACGTTGCACATGGGCATTTGGGAACCCTCTTCATTTTCTCCTAGATAATCGGCATTATAGGTATTGTCATTTGAGGAGAGGAACGCTAAATTACTCCAACCTCTCTTTTTGACATAGGATGCAAGCTTCTCAATTGGTGACTTAGCCACGGCATAAATGTTAGTGCGTTGGGAAATGTGCAAGGCTTGAGCATTGAGTCCATCCAACATGGATGTACACATCGGGCAAGGCTGCTCCGCCCCAGGGGCAAACATGTAACTGTAGATCACCAAAGAATCTTTACCGTAGGCGAATAACTCTGATAAACGAACAGACACTACATCGCCTTTCACCATGGATTGAAAGGTGTAGTCCTCTTTTATTAATCCCCCGGGAGGTAATTTTCGTCGCAAAGCAGCGACTTCTTCGATCTTGCCGCGCAGTTCAAGTTCGGCTTGTAGCAGTTCATTTCTGGCCTCGCGATAGGCATCACTTTCACCTGGGAATTTGCTGGTTGACAAAAGCTCCATAAGCTTAGTTGTTTGGGTTGGTTAATTAAATCTACAGTAAATTTAATAGCCAAACAATATCACTTTGATCAGTGGTAAATTTGTATACCTCCTAAATGGTGAACCAACCCTGATCTAAAGCTAGCAGAATAGCAAACAGCAATAATACCCTTAAGACCAAAGGCTCTAAGAATGGCATCTTTCTGGATTTGACCCATTTTAGCCAACCAAAACCTATCAAGCTCAAAGGTAAAACGATTGTAATCAGTTTCATAAGCAGATTTGAGTCGGGATAATCCATCCATTGGAATTGGATAGCCAAAACTGTTATGGTGCAAGTCATCGGAAATAGTTGATGCAAATATTTCAGTAGCCAGGAGCCACTTGGTCGAGGCAAGTAAACCAGGATAAAATAAGAAATGGCCAGAGTAGTCAATCCTATCAGAGATATAGATCTGGCTACCTGGCCTGGTTCAAATTTTTGCAAAGCCACTCCGGCAATGGTGACCAGTATGCCAAGCGCTTCCATTTTTGGGGCGGTCTTAAATATCCAGCGACCGATTTTTTCTCGCAGGCCCATTTCAAGCTGCAAGTTAGATAAAGTACTCTATTTTATACCACCAAAAACATAATGAACCCCTAGCTGTAGCCCCAATAGTAAATTGGCGCGTTTGCCGAAAAGATCGCTCACCTGATCGCCGTTTTTGATAGTTTCAATTAAGTCACTATTTCGCATGTCTGTAATGCTGTAATTTGCTCGTAGCATCCCAGAAAGATAGATATTAGTGGTCAAATCAATATCGGCTCCGATACCTCCGGCTATTTGTAATTCAGCAGTTTTGAACTTCTCAAATTCTGTTGACGTAGCAGTACTCATCAAGACGGTGTTTGAAAGTGCCGGAACATCATAGGTTCCATCCAGATTTGGGGTAGCTCCTTCTGGTGGTGTTACTCCTTCTGGGATCTTCTGGGTGGACGCCGCGTATTCCAGGGTCTCTATGCCGCTAGTCAAAATGGAAAACTGTGGACCTAAAGAGTAATTCATTCTGACCCTGCCATTTTTCTTTGACATGAATTTTAACAATAAGGGTACATGTACGTAGTCAAGCTCAATCTTTCTTTCTCCAACCACTTTTTTGGCTACGTCTATCACTTCGAATATTTGGCCTTGACTTGCCATGATCGACTCTATCTGCAAACCAAATCCATTGGTTATATCAACCCCTAAAGCCAGACCAATCGGTGCCCATTCGTAGTTGCTTACCGATTGATAACGTGGGTCTTCCTGAAGGCCTTTGTCCAGAACAAAAGTACTGTTTACAGCGGTGGTAACACCTACATGAAGTTTGGTTTGAGCAGCGGCCTGCTGTTGGAAACAAGCCAAAAGGAACAATGTAATTATAACTGTTAATCGCCTCATAATACCTTAAATAGATGATTTAAGGTCGAAAGCTAGGCAATTCAGCATTACTTTAGAGATCCTAAATATCAGATATTAAACACAGGTAAGATTGTGAGGCAATTTGCCAATATTCAAAAAACGGTGAAAATGAGAGTTACTTCTTCTTAAAAACTCTTTTATACAGAGGAATGCCTAAGAAACTATGCCCGGGCACATGCACTTTCACATATCTGATACCTAGACTACTGAGCTTGGTAGAGACTTTCGACTTAAACTTCACATTGGCCAACGATTTACCATCTTTATGCGCCACTCGCACCTGTCCCCTGATCTTGGCTTTGCCCCTTCTGAATTTCACGTCCTCCATTTGCATATCTTCTAAACGGACGTTCTTCATGCCCTCAAGGACCTTTTCGCCTAACTCCTTTTCCAAAAACTTCATTATCTCACTTTGCGAGGTCGATTGGGCTTGTACCGGTACTTGAGCCATACCGGCGATTAACATAAATATGAATAACACCTTTTTCATTACCTTGATCGTTTGTTCAAGTCATACCAGCCAAATATCGTTCCGTTTTTCTGTGGTGGGGTATCGTTAATGCGCACTATTAATCACAACACTATGTTTATCAATTAGTTAAGTGATGCAGAAAAAATCTAAGCCACCTAACCAAAGGGTCTAGTGGAAAAGCCGATAGGTATCATCCAAAATCTGCCTGATTCAAGTAATCAAATGCCCCTTTCAAATTACCAAAAGGATCATCAGTACGCTCATCCTCAACAAAGTAGTATTGCCAGCCAGAGGTTTGCTGTGCTTTTAAAATAGTAGCAAAATCCACTATGCCGGTGCCAACGGTAGTCTGCTCGAGGGCGTCGTTTGCATCTTTAACATGGAACAGATTAAACCGACCTGGGTATTTATTGATCAAATCCATTGGGTCAGCTCCTCCCTTAGTCACCCAATAAAGATCTGCCTCAAAAGTGACTAACTCCGGCTGCGTCCGTTCTATCAGAATCTCCATGGGGATCCTGTCGTCAGCAGTGGGAAAAAATTCAAAATCGTGGTTGTGGTATCCAAATGTCAATCCCGAACCCTTTAATGCTTCACCAATATGGTTGAGATTTTCAGCAACAGCTTCGTAGTCGTCGCGCATATCGTCACTTAGATAAGGGATAATTAAGTATTTGACCCCAGCAGCTAAGGAGGCATCCCGCATTTGCTCAGCTTGATCAGCTGTGAAGTAAGTACAATGGGTAGCCAACATTTCCATTCCGAGATCTTCAACTACTTTGCGATAGTCGGCAGGATCCATCCCCAACAATTTTCCATCAACTTCAAGCCCATAGGCCTCAATATATTTGTATCCGATGTCGGCAAGTTTCTTCATGCTGCCGGCAAAATCCTTACCTAAAGCATCCCTCACAGAGTAAGCCTGTACTCCGATATTTTTAGCTACTACCTCAGAAACAATTTCTGCTTCTTCTTTGGTTATTTCTGCTGCTTTTACAGCTCGATCACAACCCAAAGTGGGTACAATCAAACTGCTCGCTGCAACGTAGCTGGCTGTTTTGATAAATTTTCTTCGATCAGACATGTTAATAGTAAAAGTAAATGTTTGGTTCAAATTATAAGTTATGCAATTTAAATGAATACTTCATCTGTAGGCTAACCTTAAGTGCCTATCGCAGAATTATTAATTGCCAACCCGCTGCCTCACGATGGCATTACTTCCCGTCCAAACATTTCCGTCATCATCAAAAGCAATGGTTCTAACATTATTATTCCCTGCACCTAGGAAATATTGGCAATAGTCTGTGAATCGTGTGCCATTTTTCAGATGTCGTAAGCCCAAACTTGTTCCCAACCACAGCCCGCCATTTTGATCGAATGTCATGGTATTGACTTGGGGAATAGGGAAATTCAATTCAACCATATCAACTACTTCAAACTCATTTGCACTAGCTTGCATAGCCAACTGTTTGTTAATTACCAGCCATAATCGATCCTCTAGGTCAGTAGCAATTTGTTGAATGGATCCGAGAGGAAGGTTTGAGTTGGTATGATCGACCGTTTCAAACTGATCCGTTCCAGAGCTTCTAACCAATTTACCGTTGACTAAAAAATACATATCACAAATACCAACATTCACCACATCACTGATAAACCCAACCGGCAAAGTTGAATTATTAGGATCGTAAATAATTAAGTCCCCAGGACTTTGACCAAGGATTGCAACTTGACCCCTAGCGGACGTCATCCATAGGTTGTTTTCTCCATCAAACTCCATTGATCTAATGCCAACTAAGGGTAAAGGGTCTCCAATCTGCTCAAATTGCTGTTCTCCAACATGCTTCCAAATGGTAGTTACTCCATCATTCTCTTTGGTTATCCAGAGTTGATCATCATTGTCCAATGTTACGGTATTCAGTCGACCAGTATTAAAATCAGGTGCACCCCCAACAATTTCAAACCGATTCGTGCCATTGAATCGATGTAATTGTGAAAAGTCAGCTCCCCAAACCTCACCTTGTCGATCAGTTAGCATACTATGGAACCCAAATTCAAGATCAGCTATCCATAATGGATCTTCCTGCGATGGTCGGTCAGGTTGAATCCAACAAGGTGGGCCTACCTCCGAGCCAAACAGCTCATCCAGATAATAGTCTCTTTTGTAAGTTAAGTTTATGTTTATTAATTCAATGAATAAGTATAACAACGGCGACTCGGCTCGCATGAGACTCTCCGGTTCTCCATTATCCAATAATTCGTTTCTATGGGACTGGCCCAAAATGCAATGTCCTAATTCATGAAAAATTACTTCCTCCCTGGCCATGTCTCCGAGCCGCCACCAATTCCGAGTAGTATCCAATTTTATTATCGGCGCTGGGAGACCGGCTGCATTCGTGCAATTAGCGGAAGGATGATTTTGGTCGCCCAGTGGACTTTCAAATTCCACTACCAACTGGTCAACTGTGATCTCATATCCGCGGGCTGCACCTTCAGCAATAAACCTTTGAACATATGGTTCTATAATTTCAGGCACTGCCCTCTTTGGTTGCGGATCCTCTGCTACCT
>JBPCUG010000118.1:0-3374 GCA_051011275.1 Cyclobacteriaceae bacterium
TCTGGAACAAAAGGGTGGAATACCAATTGGGCGATTGTCAGGTATAGTAAACCATCACATACCTGGGTACCTAAAGCGCAATCAGATGCCAAGCTATGCTACAAATTGCATTGAAGATTGGGAAGCAAAAGTCGACAAGATCATAGAAGAAACCATGAGTGCTGATATGACGTTGATCTCTGGAATCCCTCCTTGGGTCCAGATGTATTTTGACCGACTGCAGGCCAGAACCGGCAAAAATATAAAGGACATTTTCCCCAATTTTTCTTTGTTTGTACATGGGGGGGTAAACTTTCAACCATATAGTGAAAAACTCTATGAGTCTATCGGTCGTCCGGTTGATTCGATTGAGACCTATCCAGCCTCTGAAGGTTTTATCGCTTATCAAGACAGCCAGGAAGTTGAAGGTCTTCTTTTGCTATTGGACAGTGGTATATTTTTTGAGTTCATTCCTATGGATAGTTATTTCACCGAAAGCCCTGCCAGGTTGAGCATTGAAGAAGTTGAGCTGGGGCAGCAATATGCTGTGGTCATAAATAGCAATGCCGGGCTTTGGGGCTACTCATTGGGAGATACAATAAAGTTTGTTTCAAGAGATCCTTACCGATTGGTGGTTACCGGTAGGATCAAGCACTTTATTTCGGCTTTTGGGGAGCATGTAATCAGTGAGGAGGTGGAAAAGGCCATGGAAGAAGCCTTAACGCGTCATAAAGAGGCAGTTTTGGTTGAATTTACTGTAGCGCCTCAGGTGAATCCTGACCATGGATTACCATTGCATCAATGGTTAGTCGAGTTTGAGGAACCGCCAAATAATTTGGCAGCGTTTGAAAAAGACTTAAATTTACAGTTGCAAAAATTTAATAGCTACTATGACGACCTCATTCAGGGTAAGATCTTGAGGAACCTGGAAGTTGTACAATTGCGCAAGGACGCCTTTCGCTCATTCATGAAAACCAAGGGTAAGTTAGGTGGTCAGAATAAAGTACCTCGCTTAGCCAATGACAGAAGTATAGCGGACGATCTGGTAAAGTATAGAATATCAAATCAGCAACCTACTTAACTACAAATCATCAAAGAAAAAAAACATATTGCCATATTGGGCGCAACTGGGTCAATCGGTCGTCAAGCCTTGGAAGTTGTAGCTGCCCACGCCGATCAATTTCAGATTGAGGTGCTCACTGCACGAAGCAATGCAACTTTGCTGATCCAGCAAAGCCTGGTTTTCCAACCAAATGCTGTGGTGATAAGTGAAGAATCCAGCTATGACGAAGTTTTCGCTGCACTTGACCCGAAAGGTATTAAGGTATATACCGGTCAATCCGCCCTGGCTCAGGTTGTGACCATGGATACTATTGACCTTGTTTTGACCGCCTTAGTAGGATATGCAGGGGTGCTACCTACCATTGAGGCTATCAATCATGGTAAACATATTGCCTTGGCCAACAAAGAAACTTTGGTTGTAGCCGGTGAGTTGATCACAAATTTAGCACAGTCAAAAGGAGTAAATATCTACCCTGTTGATTCTGAACATTCTGCCATTTTTCAATGTTTGATGGGGGAATTTCACAATCCTATTGAAAAGATCATCCTTACTGCCTCAGGCGGACCTTTCAGAGGCAAGGATAAAAAATATCTGGAGTCAGTTACCAAGCAACAGGCATTGAAACATCCGAATTGGGAGATGGGAGATAAGATCACTATTGATTCTGCCACATTAATGAACAAAGGATTGGAAGTAATAGAAGCTACTTGGCTTTTTGGTTTAAAGCCCGAGCAGGTTGAGGTTGTAGTTCATTCTCAATCAATTATTCATTCCATGGTTCAATTCCAGGATGGATCGATAAAGGCCCAAATGGGTCTTCCGGATATGAAGCTACCCATTCAGTTTGCCCTTTCATATCCACAGCGACTACCTTCGAGTTTTCCGCGTTTCAATTTTGCCGATTACCCTCAATTTACTTTTGAAAAGCCCGATCTTGATACATTTCGCAGTTTACCTTTAGCATTTCAAGCTTTGGCCAAAGGAGGTAATATGCCTTGTATTTTGAATGCCGCCAATGAAATTGCGGTTAGTGAGTTCTTAAAGGAAAAAATTCGATTTCTGGAAATTTGTGAGGTGATAGAAACTTGTATGGCTAAATTGCCGTTCATATCGAGTCCTGGCTATGAGGATTTTGTACAGACTGATGAAGAAACCAGGATTAAAGCACTTGAAATAATAAATTAATGGGAACAGTAATAATGATTGCTCAAATTATTTTGAGCCTGTCTATTTTGGTGGGATTGCATGAGATAGGGCACCTGCTAGCAGCAAAATGGTTTGGTATGAGAGTGGAACAATATTCTATAGGTTTCCCGCCCAAGCTGTTTGGGATGAAGTTTGGGGAGACTGAGTATTCTATTGGCGCCATACCTCTGGGCGGCTTTGTAAAGATATCAGGAATGATTGATGAATCTTTGGACACTGAGAAGCTTAAGGAGGAACCCCAACCTTGGGAGTTCAGGGCTAAGCCAGCTTGGCAGCGATTGATAGTGATGGTTGGAGGAATTGTCCTAAATGTGATACTTGGGATCTTGATATTTATTTTCATTACTTATATCTATGGGGAATCGTACGTTACTAAAGATGAAGCAAATAAACATGGCATCTATGTAGAAGAACTTGGGCAGTATTTGGGACTGCAAACTGGAGACAAGATCATAAAGATTAATGGACAGGACTTTGAGAAATTTGGAGAAATTAGGGATCCTGAGATTCTACTGGAAAAAGGAAGTTTTTATACGATAGAAAGAGACGGCCAAACTCTGGATATTCCCATCGGAGAAGATTTTATCACAAAACTAAGTGAGAGCAAAGAGAAGGGTTTCATAAGTTACCTAGTACCTTTTGAAGTGGGAAAGGTGAACAAAGGTTCAGGGGCTGATGATGCTGGCTTGCAACCAGAAGATAAAATTCTAAAAGTCAATGGAGTTTCCACCCCTTACTTCCAACAATTTTCGAATGCGCTGGCCGACAATAAAAGTAAGGAAATACAATTAGAGATAGAACGAGATGGAAAGCCTTTGGAGGTAGCGGCCAAGGTTGATGAGGATGGTATCTTAGGTTTTCGCCCCGTACCTTTGGTCGAGGAACATCGGGTCAACTATGGTTTCCTGGAATCAGTGGGTCTAGGAACAGCCAAAGCGTTCAATCTAACCATTCTCAATATAAGGGGATTTGGCAAAGTGCTTACCGGTGATGTGCCATTGAAATCAGTAAAAGGACCTCTGGGAATAGCGGAGCTATTTGGAAGTATTTGGGATTGGCAATGGTTTTGGTTTCTTACTGGCATGCTCTCCATGTGGTTAGCTTTTGTCAACTTTCTACCTATACC